>DAINBL010000114.1:0-4827 GCA_036732945.1 Nitrososphaera sp.
AACAAATAATTTATGCAGGTCAACTACCGCCGCTCGCCTTTTACAATTGTCCTGTAAAAGAGGTCGGCAATGACTGGCAGCTCTAAGTAGTCAATCAGTATTGCTACCCATGCCGCATAATATGGGATTTCTACCGCGCTGGATGGTGACCCAAAAAAGCTTTCATAAACGACTTCGTCAGTAATCCAGAATATGTGAAATACCTGAATGGCCAACATTGACAGCAAAAGTGCATTCTTTACAGAGCCCTTTTCATGCTTGTAGATGCTAAGTGCATAGTAGGTGAGGCCAGCGACAAGTGCAGGGATTTCGATGTAATCTATGATTATGAAGAATATGAAAAGCGGGCTTCCATGGGGTACACCAAGCATGCTCTCACCTGTTATCCGCTGTATGACCACGTCGGCGGTAAGCCAATAGAGGTGAATCAGCTGGAGGGAAATCAACACAAATGCTATCTTTAGGCTCAGATTCTCGTATGTATGCCAGAACCCTACCAGCTTTTGCACAGCAGAGGACATGAACAACTAGGCTTGATAATAGATAATTAATAGGATTGTAAAAACATTAGTATCTTTCTTCGATCTATGTGTGACAAAAATTCCTATACATAAGGACTATATGCAGAATATATGCTTTGAAGAGAATCATAATCCCAAGTATATGAAAACCGATGCCTTGCCTTCGCTTAGCAGCCTGTCCAAATCTTCGATGTAAAGTGGATTTGTCTTATTTCAAACTGGAAAATCTTTGGAAGCCTTTAGACCGATTTTTGGAAATAGCATTGTCTCGATGCTTTGTGCAGGAAATCCTGTGGTGTTTTGAAATAGTGCAGCATTGGTCGCTAATTTACGATAGATACATGCGTTTCACAGTTTCAATTATTTCGACCAAAGGTTGTTCTCAGCATTCATGACAAAAATTCAGTTACTGAGAGGGTATCAAAGTCTGTCCAGAGGTTGTTGCCTGTGAGAATAAATACTTGGAAGTGAAGATGAGGCAGATAGGTAAATCCTGTCATACCAACACGGGCAATAACCTGTCCTCTCTTGACATGCTGCCCTGTCCTGACGGCTGCACTTCTATGCGCAAGGTGGTCATATCTAGAATATTCATCATTTGGATGCTGTATGACTATGAAGTTGCTGTTATGCCAGTATTCTATGCTTGGGCCGCCGATATTCGAGTCATCTTTGACGAACGTTACAACACCGTTTGCTGCGGCGAGCACAGAGGTATTCTCTGCAACTATAAAATCAATTGCATTTCTTAATCTCCCAACATGCGCTGGTGAAGATGTTGTATCGATTCTCTCCAACTCATTCTTTGGGACAGGCAACGAATAATTGTTGATGGCATTCATGCAATTGGCCTTTCTGCGACACCTAACTCCGCGTTTACCTTGTTTTGTTTAATCGTCATTTTCAACCTGAAACTCCAGATATTCCTTAAGCAAGCAAGAAGCGTCCTGTATATCAGCTTGGTTATGGTAGTCTGGATGCCGTCATCGGGTATTGTATATAGCATTAACTCTCTCACTATCATTATAATTCTACTGCGACATTTTTTGCCATAATGCAGATCAGACAGGCATGCGAGGGACAATTCGGATATTAGAATGTATATTGGAATTACCTCCTGATTTCTAGCATCTTTTATAGTATGTTGTTACAGAATTAGATTCATCGCAAATGTGCATAACCTGCTATATCCAAAGTTGACTAAGCCAGCAGTATGAGCCAAAATACAAATGATCAGGGTACGATGCAGCAAAGTGGTTCGCAGTGGGCAGAGGTAATCGCACAGCTTTTTGATAGGCTGACAGGCAAGGGTGCTTCTGTAACTTATAATTTCGAGAACCTTGTTATAGATATGCCTAAAGCGCAGGGGCCTGGCGGGCGCGATATGGGAGCCGCAAAATGGACTATTAACGGCAGGATTATGATCACTGGAGAAGCTCATCAGACTTCTGAGGAGGCACGCCAGAGGGCATCCGTCTCAACCGTGACATAGAAGGATTGGTTAGCGGCCATGCTGGGCGATAGCCACCTGCATATTGATAAAAACGATCAAGTGAGCGACTTACTGAGCAAAGCGCTCAGGTCTGCAAAAGAAGGTGCGCTTGCGATTAGCTTTGAAAATCAGCCTGCAGTGAAAATAGCGGTCAGCAATGGCACACTGGCAGTCGATCTGCTAGAGCCGACTATCTTTAGAATATCAGAAGATGAGACTGGATTGTTTGACAAATTAAAAACCGCATCAGAGCTTGCCCGCAAGTTATCAGACAACGGGGTAACGCTTTCCTTTCTTAGAAAAGGTAAGGAGGCTGTGCGGCTTGGCAAGGATGCCAAACCTACACTTTCAAAGATGATAACAGGAAGCGATGATGTTCAGCTCAATAGCGCAAGGGAATTTGCCAAATTAAAGGGAGATCTAAAAACTGACTAGGGATCTTGCAGGTAGCAAAGATCTCATTCCATACATACTTGAAGCGCTCTGATTACATATAGTTGGTGTGCCCAAACACTTATCAACTGCTTCTGCATCTTTGCAAAAGGAATTTTTTGACTGCTGGGACTATCTCTGACAGTATGAAGCGATGGTGGATATGATATCAGAGAGCGGCATTGGCGCTTTGATTCTATCATGAACATTTGTACCAACCACTATGTTTCGCCATTCTCACCGTCTAGGGAAGACATAAAGCATAGTGATGCTACTTGAGCCGCAAAAAAACAGAAAGCTGCTTGAACAGTATAGGGACATAAAATACTTTAAAAAGTGAATTAGACATCTTCGCCCTTTGGAGTATTGGGTGAGACATCTCTGGAGCTTGCGCCTGTGATTCTTTCGCGGCTACTGTATGGGTCCTGTCTTTCACTTTCTCCAACTCTTTCACGGTTGGCTCTGTTAAGCCCGCTATCCCTAGCATAAGACTTTTCGCTTTCAGCCTTTTTTACAAGACCTGCTGCAACTTCCACATCATAAGTGCTGCCATATTCTCTGCCGTCATCAAGATTGTTTTCGATTGCTTCAAGTACGTCATTGATTCTGTTGCCCATACTCGGTGAACTTGCGTTAAGATGATTCCTTATTTTCTCTTTTGTCGCCGGAAATTCAAGACCTTCAAGCAGGTTTGCCAGCTTGGACGCCTTATTCCGATCCATAGCTTCATTTGTTGGAGGCTCGCCAGTAATATCTCCTACGCGCTCGGCTTTGGAGTCGATGCCTGATTGCTCAACATTCGTATAATTACGATCAGGTGTGGACATACAGTTTACGCTCCAGTGCCTAGCCTTTTGGTGCTACACTCCCTCTCTGACTCGGCTCCTTTGCTCAGCTCGATGTCCATTCCATGTACGTCCTGGTTGTATGTTTTTTCCTGCTGCTGTGCATTGCTTTGCAGCTTTTCTCTCTTTTTCATTGTGTCAGAAGGATTGCTCATTACTTCAGAATATATGCATAATCTATGATAAAGCGTGTAGAATAATCGTCAGATCTATTGCTGTTTCCCGCGAACGCCATTCTGATAGCGATCAAAAGTCCGTCCTATTGGGAATGCCGAGTCACACAGGGCTCTAATTTGTATGAGACTCTTCGTGCAGGTCATCAAATTTTCCCTGCATCTCTCTTCTTGAAGCGATATGCACATCAGTAAGCATCTCCAAGATCTAGAATTAGAAGTATCAGCAGGCTTGTCCCTTTTCTTGTCTGATAGCTTATTTGTATGTGTTTTGACCAAAATAGCTGTATTTTTTCCTGGCTCTGTGTTTTGCAGACTTCATAATGGCAAAACACAGGATAAAACCATGAAAATCCCTGTAGGCTCAGCAAGATCCCTGCACCCGCAGAAGCGGAACAGTTCCTCCTGCCTACCCTACGAGGGTTCGCCGCACACTACTTGTGGCATTTCATGGGTCTTACCCCACTTCGTGCCCTTTTCGTAGACGGCAAGATCCTTATGATTTTCATGATATATTACAAGTCAGCAAAATAATTCTGGAGAGGGACTCAAGTCCTCTTGGGCTTTTGGTTTCTATGCCTGTATATCTTTGATTCCATGATATCACTTTTTAAGTGGATGGCTTTCTTCTCTTCCGCTCGCCCTTGTCTATCATATTTTCAAGCTTGGTTTCACGTTCGTACATAGTCCACTTGCATAGTTTTTCCCTTTGTGGTATTCTCTTTTGGCTTGGGGGCTACCACCGACTGCTCTGCTCGGAGCAAGACCAAGAGAAATGGCATCTAAACTCAGCATACTGCCGTGCGATGTCCTCATTCGATCCGGCTACCGATAGACTTTGCAATATTATCATTTTCTGATACAAGAAGAAGAATTCTGCTGACTCACACGCTGCATCTGAACAGTATGCCTCTTATGGTTATTCTGCATACTGCTTGGCTATTCGCCATTGCTGTGAACATTTTTAACATAAAAAAACCAGCATCTTACATGAGCCATAAAAAAGAGATCAAGCAGCCGCTAGATGCTGAGCAAGCCAAGGAGCTAGAGTTGGACGAAACACCCAAGCCCACTAGAAAGGTGAGTAACCCTTCAGTCCCTGTGTCTAACGATGCTGAGCCAAGCACCCATGACAGGATAAAGGGAAGACGGGTAATAAAGTAGTGTGTATGTGTGTGTAGTACTTAATTACTTTACCACCATAACAGGGCAATTAGCATAAGTCACTACGCCTGATGCAACGCTGCCAAGTAGAAGTTTGGCCAGGCCTGACCGGCGCCGCCCCTTTGTGCCGGTTACTATGAGATCAACTTTATTTTTCTCGGCATAGTCTACTATTGCAGGTACTATAGAAGTGGGGCTAG
>DAINBL010000115.1:0-2659 GCA_036732945.1 Nitrososphaera sp.
CAACCAAGCAACAACTAGAAGGAGCTAACAACCAATCACATTTCTATTGCAGCAGACATATCTTGACAATATATTGTATATTTGCATCTAATATTTGGATTTTATGTAATAATTAGATCATTTCCCTCATGAAATCATGACCTAATCTGCGTTCCAGACGCCGCAAAATATGAGAGGGAAATTCAAAGACGACTCCCTTTATCTGAATATGTCTTTTCACTCTCTTGCCCCACTACGTACACCAAGTGTTAAGGTCCTACGCACTGGAAGACGACGCAAAAATCAACGTACGTCTTGTTTGAGTGTGAGTTAATTGTCTCTTGGTCTCTCATGATTGCGCTTGCCTCTGGACCTTACAGTTATAGAGGCTAAAAAGGAATCTATCTCTATTACATATTAGCACATGTGATGCCTGATATCGAGCGCAGCTATTCTGAGTAAAAGACGACCGCTTCCACTGTCGAGACCATAGGAGTCAACTTTCTTAGTACGGCAACAAGACAGAGGGGAGCCAGTAAGCCTAGCTGAAAAGCTGAAAATCCTAGTAAGTGGCAAAAAACGAAAAATTCAAAATTGGCTAAAGGGCTCAGACATAAGAATAAAAAATTTTGGCTAAAGCGCCTTGAATTGGTCGCTCCACCGCATGTATGCCCTTATCATTTCGACGCTAACACTTGGCTTACGGATCCGCAATATATCTCTGAAATCGGTCATGTTTATGGGTCTTGTATTGGTGCCGTCCTCCATCGCCCTGCCGCTTTCAAATAATTCGTTTACGACGTGTAATTGAACGGATTGGCAAATGTCCTTGATGTCGCTTGCGCTGTAGCCTTCACTTATTTTGGCGAGCTCGTCAACCCTCAGTGTCCCGTCAACATTGAGCGGACTTGTATACTGAACGAAAAGATTTGTCCTTGATGCGTTTCCTGGCAGCGTCACGTAGATCCTCTTTTGGAACCTGCGGAGGAAGCCCACCTCCAAGCTCCAAGGCTTGTTGGTTGCGCCTATAACATACAGTTGGGATTCTTTTCCTTTTCCATTGATTCCATCCATCTCGGTCAGAAACTGGTTCTTGACTCTAACCTCACCCCCTACCTCACTGTTGCGCGTGCCGAGGAGGGAATCGATCTCGTCTATAAACAACAGAACTGGTACTCCCTCGCTTTCGGTCAGGTTACGGGCCATATTGAATAATTTTGAGATGTTCTTTTCAGCTTCGCCTAGCCACTTGCTCATCATTGATGCAGCGTCGACATTGATGAAGTAGCCGTCAATCTCTGCAGCGGCTGCAGCTGCAAGCAGCGTCTTGCCACAGCCAGGGGGGCCGTAAAGTAATATGCCCCGCGGCCAGCCAAGCGGGAACAAGTCTGCTCTCTTTGTCGGGTAAACAATAGATTCACGAATTGCCCTCTTGGCATCTTCAAGACCAATGACTTCCTTCCAGCCCACCTTGGGCTTTTCCTTCATCACCAAGTCGTCAAAGTCGGCCTTGAGTGTTTCCACGTTTCCTCTAGACTTCGCTGAAGTAGCAGCAGAAGAAGAAGATGAATAAGAAGACGCAGCAGAAGACTTGCTTCCATGCCCATTTGGAGCATCTAGTTTAACATTATCAATTTGGGTTGGTGCCAACTTCTCTTCTTCTAGACCGTGGGACATCTGAAGAGCCTTAATCCTATTCTGATACGCGTTAGCTCTCTCCATGTACACTTTGTTTAGCTTGTAATCAGGATATATCTGAACGAGTTTGACCAGTGCCTCTATAGCCCGCTGGTATGAATTGATTGCCATTCCCCGTGAGCCCTGAGAGTCCAGCCTGATTGCCTCAGCTGCATACTTGCTAGCGCTATTTTCTAATTCCTGTGGTGCGAGACTCAATACAGTTCAAGCCAGATTGGGTTCTTGCTTTGAATTACTTATGTGTAAATCTATGTTGCCTAGCTAACAAAATAATTTGCACCTAGGCCATCACGCCTTTAGCTTGCTCGTGCCCTTCTTCCTGTCCACCTTCTTTCTTCTCCAATACCCACGTAACGGTTGACTCTTTTGGAGCATGTGTTTTACCTGCCGCCAGTATGGTAGACAGCTCAGCAAAGAGTGAGGGTTCTATCTCGTCCCTCGAATCTGGCAACGTTCCCGTTGGCGCCTTGGATATTGCCTCGTGCAACTGTGAAAACAAGGCCCCGGCTACAACTATCGTATCGTCAATGTCGTTCCTGACCTCGCCCATAGACAATACTGCATTATTAATTATCGTTATAAATTCCTCAAGGTACTAGGCCTACTCTTTCCTATCTGAGATAGCATTTAGGACGAGCTCACCTTTTTTCACAGATCCAGCACCCGAGCAAGCTCCTCGTAATCCTCTGTGCTCCCTTTGTTACTGATAATAAGGTTCATCCGTGATTCTAGGCTTGAACGAAGAATCTTTATCGCATGGGCATTTTGTTGGAGCATGGCTAGCGCAGAGTTAGCTCTCTCCTGTACCGATGTGGTCTTCTTATTGGTGAATAGCAAACACTTTTGCCATAAGAGTTGGAGAAAAACAACGAAAAGGAACACTGACAAAAATTGTTGTGTAGTTTGCTAATCGTAGCTTGTCCATCAGCCAAAGCTTACCACCCGGTCTAAGAGAATCTCACCGGTATTACTGGCAGCTCAG
>DAINBL010000115.1:2759-4793 GCA_036732945.1 Nitrososphaera sp.
GCCAAAGCTTACCACCCGGTCTAAGAGAATCTCACCGGTATTACTGGCAGCTCAGGCATTATGGAGAACTCTTCTTTCATCTTATGGTCTACTATCTGGGAAACCTCTCCTATGAAGCGCGCAGCTTCTTCATTAGCGGTCTCAAAATTTATAGTAAAGCCGCCTACCTGGCCCGCATCCACAAGTATGCCACTCAAGAGTTCGGAGATTAGGCCGAGCTCTCCCTCCATCTCCGGGACATGAGGCGAGATAGATGATCTCAGATTTTTTACAACAGCCATCACAGGACTCAACACAATCACTAGGTTGCCGAAATCAGAAGCTGATGACAGCTTTGATAAGATCTTTTCCAGCCCCACGCATGACATGAGCAGGACCCTTGAGAGTTGTCTTGCCCTTGCGAGCTCTGACGAGAGTAGAGTCGAATGCTGTACATTATTCTGTTCCATAGAAACCGTTAACTTACTGAAAATCTCTTTGTCTTTTAGCCTGTATATGCTGTGAAGTTCCTCCAGCCGATCGATCTGTACTTGTATCTTTTTTGCCACCGCATCCAGTCGCGGCTTTAGTGGCCCTCCAGGCTTGGGCAGGGAAGCCGTTTGAAAGTTATTATTACTATTACTCTCGTTGCTGTCGACTATCGATTCGGATTTTACCCACCTTGAATTCATGTTGATTTGGCTTATGATATTTAAGATAATACATACAATGTATCGTAACTTTTTGTAACTACGGTAACAAGAGCCTACAGTAACAGCTTTACATTTTTTTGAACTTTGACACAATCTATTTGACCCACCGCCTTACCTTTAGTTTTCATTTGTTAAGGACATGATGACTGATATTATTAGTGATCTTCCAGGCAGCCTTGAAGAATTTGGCCTGTCAAAATATGAAGCTCGGGCTTACTTTACCATGATAGGCAAAGGCTCCCTTGCAGTAAGCGAGATAGCTTATTATGCCAATCTGCCGCGAACCAAAGTTTATCAAATCGTAAAAAAGCTAGAGAAGAAGAAGCTCGCAGTCATCTCGAAGCAAAAACCCCTTATATGCAGTGCTATCCCACCCGAGGAGGCTTTTGCTGAGATGGTCGATTCCCATGATCGTAGAGTAAGGAACATGAAAAAGATAGTTGATTCATTGCAAAAGATAAACGACGAAAGCCAGCGGCCTAAGGGCTCCGAGGAAAGAAGATATTTCATACTAGATGCAAATTCAACACTTGAAAAGATAAGCAGTTTGATAGCAGACTCGCGTTCATCGGTTACAGCAATTCTTGACCCCTGGGGATTAAGGTTGATCTCGCAGTGCAAGCCCTCTGTTCTTAGAGCTTTGACTGCAGGCGTCCGAGTGCGTACGATTCTGGGATCTCAGTGTATCGGCAACGAAACTATCTTTCAATTGCCAGATGGTATCGAGCTTCGTACAGCCGAAGTAGTGTCCAACCTGATAATTATTGACTCGAGCCACTTGGTCTCGATCGACAGCAGTAATGGAAAGGCAGCGGTTTTTGCCACGATGGACTCATTTAGCATACTGCAGGCAAAGAACTTTGAAGAGACATGGGGGAGCGCAAGGGACATGAAATACATGCTTGATATGCAGCCAGAGGTGGCAGCAAAGGCAGTGGAGCTAATAAGGATAGTAGAGAACGGTCTAGCGACAAAGATGTTGGAAAATGCAATTAGCCGGATAGATATGTCCACCGAACTAGTCGAAGTGATTGATGAAAAATATGGACTAAAAATATCTGGCATGGGCGCAAACGAAATAATGGATCTGATTGACTCTGCACTCAAGATAAGCTGTCTGGGTGGAGTGAAGCACGATAGAAATAACAACATAGTGAGCCTCCAATCAAAACTAGACAGTAAGCAGATCCTGCCCTGGGCACTCGTGTTGGCATCCTACTTTAAAAGTGCTGGCAACGAGCCCCGCATAATGCAACAACAACAACAACAGCAGCAGGGAAAGAGCATGCAGCTGATGCACCTTCGGTTGTCAAAACCTGTTGTATGAGATAAATAACTATCA
>DAINBL010000116.1:0-4782 GCA_036732945.1 Nitrososphaera sp.
GCATCCCACCGAACCTGCTAATTGCATGGCTTCTTATACTCCAGGATCGAAAGTAATAACCCTGCTTTAAATGCATGACTATTCAGGAAATACTTAAATCGATTGATAATAATTATAGCTGATTGTGAGATCAATAGCAGTAGCAGTTTTTATTTTTGGAATTATTTTTACTAGTATTCACGGGGGAAGAGGAGCGCCTCTGCCACCTCCTGAAGAATTGCTGACTACTTCGACTGTTCCACTAGAAAATCTCTCATTAGCTCCAGGTGATTTCATTATACTGGCAGACTCGACACCAGTTCCAATAGAATCAGCTCATGTAAGTATGAATGTACCATGTCAGGCAGCGGCAGCAGAAGGTAACAACATTTCAACAAGTACTGCTACAAATGCCACTCTCGGACCATCTTCAGATATCAAGATAATGGCAGGAGTAGCACCTGATCTAAAACCTGCTATCCCTGAATATATAGCTGAATTATCACGCCCAGAAATTGGCAAATGTACATATCATGTACAAATACCAGAAGTTGCAGACCAGCCAGTAACAGATATAGGAATTGTAAACACCGGTAACCAAACAGTGAATTTCAGCAGTGGCAACTTTGCAACAATTTCGACATCTACAGGCGGTCCCTTGATTTAGGAAGGGAATCTTTCTGTAGATTTAATTTATTGAAATCAGCTCGTTAATTTCGAAATGTTTAAAGCTCTTTCGCCTTTATCTTAGTAGTCGGAATCTACCGAAAGAACCGATTTCGTTCTGGATTCCACCGAACATGCTTGGATATCCGCCTTCTTGGTATCATTTCTATACATTAACAATTTCTCTGTAAATTCCTTATTTTTTTGTTCGTATCCTTATCTATCGCCCCTTACGCATTCTGATAGCTTCATTATGTGGCGATGATGACGACATCGTAGCATGAAATAAAAGGAAAGCATGCATATGATTTGAATTCCTTATTATTGAGATGAATCCTTTAATCCTTTATTGTGATGTTGTATATGTATAATCCCAAATGGACGAAGATTACATGATACTACCAAAGAGTACAAAGCAGAACCAACAACAAATCCAACTGAAGCTTAGCACAATTTTCAATCAGAAAGTAATTGATACTCCTCAAACCTTTGGATCCTTTTATGATGCTAATGGAGAAAAATATTGTGCAATTTCAGTATTATTAAAGTATTTAGGATATGATATAGCAGCAGCATTATCAGATAAAATTCAGAATGGCAAAAATGCAAATCCTGCAGAATTAATTCCATATGCTATTTTAGAAAAGATAGAGAACTTTACTGCATATGGTAATCCTAAAAAAAATATTAAATGTTTTTGTTCAAGACCCGATTATTACTATAGTTATAGTTTAATCTCTTTACTTATACACTTAAACGACTACCATAAAATGACATTTACTCAAATAGGCAACTGGTTAGAAAGCAAAGGTATGTGATAGATTAATGGATCTAGTGTAATTATGGGTGGCAAAATTGAACCAAATTTGGTCCACATTCCACCGAACCCGTAAATCACACTTGGATAGGTATTTCATTATTTTTGATATAAAAATATGAATTCATAATAAGAAAAGTGATTTGTGTGGCACCTGCTAACACCACAGGGGACATTCAATTTATCTTATCATTGACCTGTTGGGATTCAATGTCTCCAGAGGTTCGGCTGTAGAATTGACAAATGCGTCTTCGATATGATTTACAATTTGTGGTTCGACTACCCTTTTTAATTGAGGAGAGACATGGAGAGATATGACAACAACGCTAACTGTCCCGGTGACAACAGCTCTCATGATACTACTATCGTCACCCATAACATCTATGGCTCAACAACAACAAAGCAGCGATAGTGATAGCAATATCACTATCGTAAGCCACTCACTGATCGACGCAGGATCCGGCATCACCATCATCATCGGAGAGGTGAGAAACGATTCACCTGAAAAAATAGGCTGGGTGCAGGTTAGCGCTAATTTGTACGATTCTGCGGGGCAGCTCATCCATCTTGCTGAAGGTCCCGTGCAGCTCGGCGAGCTGCGATCAGGAGAGAAGGGACCCTTTGGGATCTACATCAACGACGCTGCTGTATCTGAGCGCATAGCAAGCTATACTCTGAGTGCAGGGCTAGACTCGGACTTCCTTCAGGATAAGCCGGCGGCATTGAAGGTTGTCGTAGACAAGCATGGTATGGGAGAGAGCGGAATAGGACTACCATTGTATCAGGTAACCGGCAATGTTACAAATACTGGTAACCTTCCTGCTGAATCTGTTGATGTGATAGCCACCTTCTATGACGCAGCAGGCAATTTTGTTGATTTTGATGCTACAGTTACATCTCCCTCAACAATACCAGCTGGTCAGTCTGCGGACTTTACAATAGTCACGCTTGTTGGCGATTATGGGAACTGGACAGCGGAAATACAGAGAATAGCATCGGTGAACGCAACAGCGGAAAGTTCGGAATATCTGGCGATCATGGTTCCGTAGGAGAGGAAGAGAGAGAAAACCCGTAAAAGGTTACTGGTAAGTTAACAGGAGCTGTGACGTCAACCTCCTTGGTTAGAGCGTGGGTAGTAATGATTATCTATTGAGGATCAATTGTCAATAAGGTATAAAATTGCCCTATCTTTAGGTTATAATTCCAATGCAAGGACGTGTTTGTACCATCGCATTGATTGTAGATCCATCTCAATTTTCAGCTGCATCCCACCCCGAACCTGCATAAATTACACAGATTCTTGTATCATGTACTATCTGAAGAAATAATATTAGATATAGAAGCTGTAGCTTGCCTAAATTTAATCATGCATGATGGAGATTCAGCCTGCAGTTTATGCTTTATCCTTGGTATAGGAATATCCTATCTTTAGTCTATTCTCCTCTTCAATTAGGATTTTTTAGCTTCTCTTTTAGTTTTAACGTTTCTCCAATTTCCTTTAGCTCTTCAATGAATTCATCAATACACTCGTTAGCTATTAAGAGATCGCCTGCATCACAAAATTTCTAATAATTTGATAGTTTTTGATTCTTGTCCAAACTTTAGCCCCTGATGGCTTCAGCTGCGACATTTAGCCATACATTTACAGAAGAACCACTCAAGTACCCCTATTATTTTCTTATTGCATCCAAACATGGTAGGTACCAATGAGCAATTCTTTTTCAGGAAAAAACATTGCAAACGAGAGCGGACACATTATAGATGTTTTTTGTTCATATAGAATGAAAAAGCCGGAAGGGGGTCTAACTCATTAAACCGTTCCGAGCGACGAACCCAATTGCCACATAAGCATTTGGAACTCAATCTAGTCAGCCAACTAATCAAGCCATTGCAAATCAGCTAACTTCTGTAACATCATGATATGTGATCAGGATTTTTTCTTGATTAAATCTTCTTTCGAGCTCGCGTTTATAATTAGGAAGGTCCTGTTCAAGTGTAGAAGGTTGCCTGCGAGTTATCACATAAAAGCTTAGAATCTTCTCCGTCTTCCTGACACCTTCCTTATTGATATAGCGTCCTTCGCTTGTCTCCAGCGCAGTCGAACCACCATACCTATCTGAGATTTCTGACATTGCCTTTCTGAGCTCTTCTTCAGATATTTCATTGCCGTCCTCGGCTATTCTAGACAAGATAAAGTCTATCCTCACTTTCTTAGGTAAGGGCATAAGTGATTTCTCCGATGCGTAATACTATGTGTCAGGATCCTTTAATCTATTCCTTTGAGTATCTCGATTGAGAGACGATGATAATTGATTCCCCTCAGCCAATCTTTAATGATGCAAAGATGCTTGGTGCTTGATTTGTAGTATGAGAAACTGCATTACAAAATTAAGACCTCAAATAAGGTAATGGTTTTATTTGGTATCAGGAATGAAGAATTATCAGCACAATCTCGTGATCTGTATAGTTAAAGAAGGCGTTACCACTAAAAAAGGTGGGTTATTGTTTAAAGAACTGTTGCTGCCAAGGGCCGTACCAGGACGTCCAAGCTCTTACTACGTTGGTGCTGAATTCTGTGATCGCGTCGACTGTTCTGTTGTTATTATAGATTTTCACGTTTTCTCTAGCTACATCCAGTGCGCTAATTGTCATCTAATTATTGGTTCCTACTATTCTTATCAGGTTGACAGTGAATTCATTTGATTATTTTGCGAACTGCTCTGCGTATGTATTAGGTACGGTGTGTTCAAGTTCCTTTCAGAGTTACCGAAACCGGCTTCTTTCATCATCTAGCTTTTTAGACGTCACTTGTCCCATAACCCCTTACTACAAAAGTCATGGGCTCGGAAATGGCGTGATGAGCAGACGAGTCGCCCAACAAAACCATAAAACTGTCCTAATGAACCAAAGGACTA
Source organism: Nitrososphaera sp. (assembly GCA_036732945.1). Lineage (GTDB taxonomy): Archaea > Thermoproteota > Nitrososphaeria > Nitrososphaerales > Nitrososphaeraceae > Nitrososphaera. Next base: position 4,378 of record DAINBL010000116.1, read on the forward strand.
AATGATCATTGCTCAATAATCGCTTATGCATCTCACTGTCAACGCATCAAGAAATATCTGTCGACTTTGTCGTCGGTATGTCTAAGGAGGTCGTTCGCGTCGAGATGATCAGCAATTTAACCAATAAACAATTGATTAAGGACCAATTATCAATGGAATATTGCGTATTCCATTGATTATCTTGTCGTGATCAGCATTCACTTCGGTTGTTAAATATAAAAGGTGATTATCTCCCAATGGCATCGTTATACGCTTTACCTTTTCATATTCAGCCAAAACATACTTTCCTTTACCAATCTTTGGTGCAAGTTCGCTCCTTGTCTTCCACGCCTTCACCGCCATTTCAAGCGATTTCCTGCTCTCTTCCTGCGTGAGTAAATTGACCAAGCCTCGCCGATGATGAGA
>DAINBL010000117.1:0-4782 GCA_036732945.1 Nitrososphaera sp.
CCAGCCGTCTGGCACCTGTATGCTGAAGCTGTCATTTGTGCTTTGAAATGTTGTTCTTGTTGGTACTGTTGCTGCTGTTGTTGCTCCATTCTCAATTTCTCCAGGTTGGTTGGTCAGTGATTGTTGTTGTGCGTTAATTATCGTAAAATTGGAAGCCAAAAGAATGACAGCGATTGCTATTGCTGTCACACTTAGCCCTATGGCCGCAGATGATCTTGAAGCCGATAAGGGCGAAATTACTCCCAAAATGCCCATAATATGTATGTTCAGGAGCAAGATAAAGATTATGGGCCATTTATCCATGAAGAATGTTCGTTGGAGGCTTCTTCGGAGAAGTATTAACTACACGTATACACATAGAATACTCTCTTTCTCTCCTTCAGTGCTAGCCGAGGTATCTATTGTAGCCATCCGAGTCCATCATGGGATGCGGATATTGTAATTTTGATCTTTCTGTCTTTTCCCCTTCGCCCATTTCAAAGATTAGAGCATCAAAATATGGCAACACAATAGGCTAGGAAATGATAAGTGCAATGTGATGATAATCATAAGCAAGCGCACATTTCCATGTCCGAGAATGGAACTATTTGCGGAGACCGAGCAAGATAAGAGCTATTAAGGGAGATGTATACATCCTTACGAGCCACTGTTGTTCTTGAATTCAAGAACCATATTGATCAGATGCCTATGCATCCTTGAGTCACTAGATAGTTCAGGATGAAACGCAGTCCCAATGATGTTTTTTTGCTTGACTGCCACGATTCTGTTGTTAAGCTTGCCGATTACCTCAACATCCTTGCCTACCTCACTTACGGCTGGAGCCCTGATAAAGACTCCCTTAAACGCCTCTTTACCCAGCATGCTTATTGAAAGGTCTGCTTCAAAGGAGTCGTTCTGTCTTCCAAAGGCATTCCTCTCAATGACTATGTCAAGGTTGCCTATCAGTTTCTGCTTTGTATCTCCTACAATCCTGTCATATGCCCTCTTGGACAGCATTATCATACCAGCACATGTGCCAAGCACCGGCATGCCTTCTGAAATACGCTTCTTTATTACCGGCAGGGAGCGCTGAATTGCGGCAAGGGTGCTTTGCACAGTGCTTTCGCCACCTGGCAAAATGAGGCCATCAATCTTTTCTATCTCCTCTGGGTAACGCACCATCTCGACACTCCCATCCACATGCAGCTGTTGCAGTGCCTGGCTTGTAGCAGCTATGTTTTCCTCTATGTCTCCCTGAAGAGCAAGAACACCAATTGTGACTGATTTCTTTTTGCTATTACCAGCACTACTGCTCAGGCGTGCTCGCCTCTTTCCTGCATACGAAGCTCAAGATGATTTGTGTCCATGCCAAGTAGCGACTTCTTTTCATCAACCATCTTTTGTGCTTCCATCACTATCTTGGGATCGTCATGGAACGTCGTAGCAAGCACAACTGCCCTTGCCCTCTGGGCAGGGTCGTCAGACTTGAAAATACCAGAACCTACAAACACACCATCGCAGCCAAGATTCATCAAGAGCGCTGCGTCTGCAGGCGTGGTGATTCCCCCTGCTGCAAAGTTAACTACAGGTAACCTTCCAAGGCGCGCAGTTTCTTCAACTATTTCATACGACACTTTCAGTTCGCGTGCAGCCTTTATCAGCTCTTGCGTGCCGCCGTCCTGATATATCGATCTGACCCTGCGTATGTCGCTGTTAACCATGCGTATGTGAGTTACCGCCTCAGACACATTGCCAGTTCCAGGCTCACCCTTCGTCCTTATCATCGCGCAGCCCTCTTCAATCCTGCGTAATGCCTCGCCAAGATTCTTGGCTCCGTTGACAAACGGAGTTGTAAAATCCCACTTCCAGATATGGTGTTCTTCATCCGCAGGCGTGAGCACTTCGCTTTCGTCGATCATGTCGGCGCCTACCGCGTCAAGTACCTTTGCTTCGTCGGTATGGCCAATTCTGCACTTGGCCATGATTGGGATTGTTACTGCGTCCATTATCTCCTGAATTACCTTGATACTTGCAGTCCTTGCTACTCCGCCTGCCTTCCTAACATCGTATGGCAGCTTGTCAAGGACCATAACTGCTACGGCGCCGGCCTCTTCTGCAATCACTGCCTGCTCGACGTTCGTCACGTCCATTACAACCCCGTGCTTTTGCATGTGGGCAAAGCCGCGCTTCAATAAAGTGGTTCCGCGAACCATACGAGCATTCTCTATTGTCTCTACTTTAATGCCCTTGGGTTTTGGCTCAGTGGCCACGAGAGATATTGTCATTACCTACTACAACCTCAATTGTCTCAAATGCTCTATATATTTTCTGTCGGATGTGCTCTCCAAAGATTGTCTCAAGCATTAACCAAGCTTTCACTATTATTGGCAGGATTAAACAACTGAAAAAGCCTCTAAGTCGAACCAGCTGAAGATTTTCAAGCCGCGTTTCCTGCCTAGCCTTGCGCAAGTATATGTTATATTGTTAAGGCCCTCCTTTGCGGTAGTCAGTCTTTCTTTGGTATCTGTATATAGCGGTATACTGTGAATTGTCTCTTTGATATGTTTCTTCTCCATCTCTAAAGTCAAAATACATTGCAGGGGAGTTATCTTCAATTGCAAGCACTTCAGCCGTGTTGCAGTAAAACCCACCCGTTTTTGGTGTTGACTAATTTGTTGCTGGACGACTATTAAGATCTTGCTGAGTAGACCTGATGTAGTTCAGAAGGCCGCCAGCTATCAGAACTTCTCTCTGCCTTGGAGTCAGATCGAGCTTGAGTGTGATGTTGTTCTTGTCAGCTATAGCTTCAATTGTTTTATTCTCTTTCTTCAGGCTGCTGACTACATTTTCTATTGTAATGGGTGTGCCCTGATCCAGCAGCTCAAAGTCAGAGGAATTGTGGAACTCAAATGGTATTATCCCAAAATTGATCAGGTTTGCCTTATGGATCCTTGCAAAGGATTTTGCGATCACACCTTTGACTCCGAGGTACATAGGTGCCAATGCAGCATGCTCTCTGCTAGACCCCTGACCATAGTTTTCGCCTCCAATAATAAAGCCGCCGTGTTTTTCCTTTGCTCTTTTTGTAAATTCGGGGTCAATCCAATAGAACACGTACTCACTTATCGCCGGTACATTGCTCCTGAGGGGCAGTATCTTCGCTCCAGCTGGCATTATAGCGTCAGTGCTGATATTGTCTCCTACTCTTATCAGCACTTCACCCTGCAGCACGGACTCCATGGGCTGCCGTAGCGGAAGTGGGCGTATGTTGGGACCTCTTGATATCTGTACCTTATCCGCCTGATCTGCTTGGGCTGGCGCTACAATGGCTGAGTCATCGATTACAAACTTGTCCGGCCATGAGATATTGGGATACTCGCCCAGGTCGCGTGGATCAGTTATCTTGCCTGTCACAGCGCAAGCAATACACACTTCAGGCGATGTCAGATAGACCTTGTCGTCCTTCGTGCCGCTTCTTCCCGGCCAGTTACGGTTAAAGGATCTAATTGAAATCCAATCAGTTCCTGGCGCAGAACCCATGCCTATGCAGCCTTGGCAACCGCTTTCAAGTAATCTGGCTCCAGAAGCAATGATATCATATATTGGACCATCACGGGCTACGGTCTCAAGCACTTGCTTTGAACCGGGGTTAATGGCCATCGTAACATTTGAGTGCACCTTCCTGCCCTTGAGCACATGAGCAACAGTCATCATTTCAACATAACTTGAATTGGTGCACGAGCCGATGAGCACCTGATGAACATCAATGCCCTGCACTTCGCGTACCTTGTGCACGGCATCAGGTGAGCCGGGAAGCGCAATGAGCGGCTCAAGCTCGCTCAGGTTTATCTCTATATTTTCATCATAGCTGCAGCCTGGGTCTCCTGTGTAACGCTTGTAGTCCTGTGGTCTGCCTTGACGAGTCAGATAGTCAAGCGTGACTTCATCTGATTCAAACAAAGATGTAGTGGCACCAAGCTCTGCGCCCATGTTGCATATCGTTCCTCTTTGCGGGATACCAAGGCTCTTGATACCTTCGCCATAATACTCAAAGATCTTGCCCACTCCTCCTTTGACAGACAGTCTGCGCAGCATTTCGAGGATTATATCCTTGGCTGTGACCCATGGTCTGAGCATGCCAGTCAACTTTACTCCAACTATCTTGGGCATTTTGGTGTAGAACGGTGCGCCGGCCATGGCTACAGCTACATCCAGACCACCTACTCCGATTGCCATCATGCCTGCGCCCCCTGCAGTGGGAGTGTGGCTATCAGAACCTATCAGCAATTTGCCGGGTGCTGAAAAGCGTTCAAGGTTTACTTGGTGACAGATGCCATTGCCCGGCTTGCTATAATAGATACCATACTTTGAGGCAAACGTTTGGAGGAAACGGTGATCGTCGGCATTTTCAAACCCAGTCTGGAGAATGTTGTGGTCTACATAGATGGCGGCGTGTTCTACCTTAACCCGCGGTATACCCATGGCTTCAAACTGTAGGCATGCCATGGTGCCAGTTGCATCTTGCATAAGAACGCGGTCTACCTTAAGACCGATTTCCTGACCTGGTTCGACCTTACCTTCCACAAGATGATCCGAAATTATTTTTTGAGCAAGATTTAGAGAAGCCATTATCTCTCTGAGGTTTCTAGCGAGCAATGGATATTTAATAATATAACCTGACAGATGCGGATGGTATAGAGTACTGCAATCAATCAGCCAGTTATTGTTACTGGCTATCTCATATTATGGCAAGTGCTGCTTTTGTATTGTGTTCATAGAGAGATAGAACAAAGTAAGAGAAGG
>DAINBL010000118.1:0-4722 GCA_036732945.1 Nitrososphaera sp.
TAGTTCCGTACCTTAATATCTCCGGGAATTTTACGATACTAATTGTTGCATTGGAAAGAGACCCTGCCAGATTGGTACATCAATGAATATGGATATCAGCCATCCGTTAACATTGGCACTTCAGGCCACGTTGACCATGGCAAGACGACTCTTGTAGAAGCCATCACAGGAGTCTGGACCAGCGCTCATAGCGAAGAGCTTAGAAGAGGCATTACCATCAAGATTGGATATGCCGATGCTGCATTTTACAAATGTCCAAAATGCCCTGCACCTGTATGCTATAGCACGCAACCCCAATGCGCTAACTGCGGAGGAAAGAGTGAACTTCTCCGCGTAGTAAGTTTTGTCGACTCGCCAGGCCACGAAAGCTTAATGGCAAATATGCTCTCAGGTGCAGCTTTGATGGATGGGGCAATTTTGGTAATGGCGGCTAACGAAAAGGTGCCACAGCCCCAAACAAGAGAACACCTACTTGCTCTCTCTGTCCTTGGCATACAGCAGATCGTTCTTGTACAAAACAAAGCAGACCTTGCTGAATATCAAGAAGCACTTGACAATTATAGGCAGATCAAAGACTTTGTCAACGGAAGCATTGCAGAAAAGGCGCCGATAATTCCAGTATCAGCTCAGCATAAGCTCAACATCGATGCACTTATCGAAGCCATCGAAAAAACTATCAAGACTCCAGCACGCATAAAGAACGCTGAACCGATAATGCATGTCTTGCGTTCATTTGATGTGAACAAGCCGGGAACCCCAGTCAAGCAGGTCAAAGGCGGCATCATTGGCGGCGGGCTAATACAGGGTCAGTTTAACATTGCAGATGAAATAGAGATCCGTCCTGGTGTTTTTGATGAAAAAAAGGGCAAATATGATCCGATCGTTTCTCAAGTATCAACGCTTGGCACTGGTGCCGGTCTTGTCAAATCTGTCAGGCCAGGCGGGCTTGTAGCGATAGGCACCAAGCTTGACCCGACATTTACAAAAAGCGACACCCTCATTGGCTCTGTAATTGGTAAGCCAGGGACGCTGCCAAAAGACGTAGAAGATATTACGATAGAAGTGGTCCTTTTCGATACTGCAGTCGGCACTGCGGAAATGGTCAAGGTTGAACCCATTAAGGCAAAAGAGCCAATCAGACTCAACATCGGAACAGCCGCGGCCAGTGGCTACGTTACAAACGTGAGGGACAGCAAGGTTGAAGTGAAGCTGAAAAAACCGGTATGCCTGATGCCCAAGAGCAGAGTCGCTATCAGCAGGAGAATAGCTGAAAGATGGCGTCTAATTGGCTCAGGAATAGCCACGTAGTATATGCAAGTTCTATGTGACACCAGCTTTCTGATGGTCCTTGTTTCAAAACCCATAAAGCGGGTTGAGAAGATCGAGTCACAACTGGGAAGACTTGAATTTTTGGTCCCTGACATCGCAGAGGCTGAGCTAGAGCGGCTAGCTAAAAAAGCGGGTCCCAAGAGGTCTCGTCTTGCAAAAACAGCCCTTGAGCTCAGAAGAGCAAAGTTCACCAAAGTAACGGTTGCACCTGCAAAGCACGTCGATGACTCCATAATTGAGTATGCGATAGCAAAAAAATGTGCAGTCGCAACGATAGACACCAACCTTCGGCGCAGGCTCATAGCCAATCAAGTTCTAGTGCTGAGCCTCAGCAAGGATAATCTTATTATAGCAAATCCGAAAATTAATCCCAAGGATCATCTTTAAATAAAATTCGTGGTGCAAAAATATGGTAGAGGTAGTATGCTGGACTTTAGCGGCGTAAAGTTTCAGTGGCTTGGCCATGACGGTTACAAGTTGACGGTGGAAGGGAAGATTATGTACATCGATCCTTACAAGATTTCGGAGTTCAATCATAACAAAAATGATGCTGACATTATTCTTATCTCTCACAATCATTTCGACCATTTGAGTATGGACGACATCAGGCACGTCATAGGCAATAATACCACAATCGTGGCCGCCAAAGAGTGTATTGATCAGCTAAAGAATGTCATGGCGGCAGAGACTAAAGCAGTTGTTCCCGGCGATAGACTCACTGTTCAGGATATCCCAATAGAGATTGTAGCAGCATACAATACCAACAAGCATTTCCATCCAAAAGCAGACGGAAAGGTCGGTTTTATCATAACTTTGAATATGATGCGTATATATCACAGCGGCGATACCGATGATATTCCGGAAATGAGTACCACGCAACCCGACGTGGCTCTAGTACCGGTATCGGGCACGTACGTCATGACTGCAGAGGAAGCAGCTAAAGCGGTAAACGAAAAGATAAAGCCAAAAAAACTAGCTATTCCGATGCATTATGGATCAATAGTAGGTAGCGATCAAGATGCAGTAAATTTTAAGCAACTTGTAACGGTCTGCCCTGTACAGATATTAGACAGAGAATAAAAATGCAGGGACAGTCTTTAGAGTTTAACTAGTTGCTCATTCCATAGCTGGCAGAGGAAGGAAGAAAAAAGAAGGGGAAGGATTTTCGCAGATAAGTGCATTCAATCAATCAATCCATTGCTAGGTTAGCTCAAATATGTCAAAAATTTCACTAATCTGCCATGTTAAAAAGATGAGAATCTAAATAGGAAATATTTATCGTAACTGTACACTATATTTCTAATGTCTCCTTCTCTGAATGCGCTATACAGTCAGTGAACTTGATTATGTCCAAAGACCATTCTACAGTACATCCACACGTAAAGACCCTCCTATCATTATTAATACTGTTATTCATGCAATGTCACCTGATATTGTTCGTCTTGTACCTGACTGTTGGCTGTCATATCATCATAGCGTGTCATAAGCAACTTGTTGGTTTCTTTAAATAGCTCCAGAAATTGTTTGCCTCTGTTCGTTATAGCAAATTTCTTATTCTCCATCAGGTAGGTCAACAATCCTTCATGTGTCAAAAAACCAGTGTAATCAGTTACCTGTTTGAAATTGAGAAGGGCTTGATACATGATCTTAGAGCGTGTAAGTGGCTGATATTCGACAGCTTGAAGAATCAAGCTAATTATCTCTGTGCTATCTCTGGTCTTCAATCTTTTCTACCACCTTTGCAAAGTCTGGAAATAAGCTGTGGTCTTGAATTTTCTGAGTAGTAGTTTGCACATTGTTACGATGTTGGAAATACCCCAGCATTTGCTGTGGCTTTCTCAGCGCTGATCGCCTGCCCGGGATAGGTATAAAATCATCATATGTACACTGAGAAAATACATTGGCATTTTGCTCATTGCTTGACACCATTTTAGGAAATCGCATCATCTTTCTAAATGGGATGGTAGTTCATCTCATAAATAAAGCTAGACATAACATCTACTAGAACGCATTCTTACTTTTTTTTATGAAAAGAGATCCTAGTTTAATTGCTGAAAAAGAAAACAAGGGTGCTCACTAGAATTCATTTGCGGACCCGTTAAGGTTTGACTATAACATTAATGGATTAAATGCTTAAAATAATCCTACGTCTAATTGTTCAAAGAAAGCAGGAGCACACACACCTGCCTTCTTAATAGTTGATTATCATTGGGCCATTGAACGAGCTACCGTCTTCGCTATTCCATTTCTCTTATCGCGCATTATCTCGACAGTCTCTGCAAACCTGACATTCTCGACTCCGGACATAGAGTGAATGCCTTCCATCATCTCATGTATTTCATTAGTTGTTCTAAAGTAGACCAATACTGCCAAGATTATGGAACCATCAATCTTCATGCTGATAGAAAGAATGTGATTCGAGTATCTTGAAAAGATCCCTGTAGCAATTGCTCTGCTTGCTCCATTTTCAGGAAATACAGTGAGTTCTCCAATCCGGAAACCTTGTTTTTTAAGATCAATTTCATAGCGTCTTGTCAAGAGGGTATCTTCCAAAAACTTCCTTCTTCTTTGAACTGTAGAAAGGGGAGCTTTATGCTTTTTTGATATATCCGTAGAAGAGACATAAGCATCGTTCAGTAGTTCTTCGATAATCCGTACGTCCAGCGATGTTGGAACCCCTTTGTGCCCTTGTGTGGTCATATTATTATTTCTCTTATTACCTGTGTTGTATTCCTTTTTCTTCAACTTGACGGTTATCTCTCTCCCCTATTCATGCACAACATCACAATTTAAATGGTTTACATTTGATTGTCCAAATCCTTTCACCATCTGTACATCCATCATACGACAGAGTTGCGTCTGTTCCTGTTCCTCCGTAAGTCAAAATTGTGTCGCGGTAGATCAAATAGGGGAACTGTTGTCCTCTTTGCATCATTTCTAGATAAGAATGAACATGATTTCGAATAAGTCTAAAATAGTGAGAGGCCCAGGCAGTGCAGAATCACTTACTGACTTCAATCATGCTTTCACAATTTGAGAAGGGATAAAATCTTCAAAGATGACCTTTCACTTGTTGCAAGACTCTAGCAGCATATGACATTTGACGTAGCGGCAGGTTGTAAGGAGGCTGCAATTAATTAATCAAGGCCTTCTTTCTTGCGACGGATCTCTTTCTCATCGGCTATGCTTTCCGGTGAGGCATTTCCAAAGACTTGTGCCTCTTCCTTTTCTGTCTGAACTGGAACATTGAATTTTTCATTATGCTCAACTACTCTTTCTGCAGACTTTTTTGGATCGTCATTAGGTTTGTCACTCATTTGACTAAATCATTCACTCTATGGTAAAAATAGGTTATATCAATGGTGTACCATTACAGAGGTATTATTTTCTTCT
>DAINBL010000119.1:0-4639 GCA_036732945.1 Nitrososphaera sp.
GACATCAATTCAAACAAAAAGTAGATTATATAGATATTTGGTGCTGAATAGTACAGAAGTTCCTTATATGGTCCGTATTTGTGTTTTTGTTGTGAGACCAAAAAGAGCTGAGCGATAGAGAGCCAGAGTGCCAAAGGCAATGATCATTCTTGTGTAGAAAGGTTGAGGGTCATCCATTGATCGGTGATGGTTGCCTTTCTACTTTTGACAAAGGTATAACTTTTTGTAGAAGCAATCCCTCTTTGACGTGGCACTCCTCACGCGGAGGATAATCTGAGCTTATTAGTTTTGGTTTCAACCCAAACGAACAATCATGTTATCCTCTGTCCATTAAGAACCTAAAATAGATCTTGCCTTTTTGAAAATATCAAACCACCTCTGCCATGTCAGCTTGCCAGTGTTAGTATTCTGCCTGCTTGGATGATATGAGGCAAGTAACACCTTACCGTTTATCTCATAGCTAGCTCCATGGCTAAACGCGAGCCTTCCCAATCCTGCTGCTCGACAGTAAGCATCAAATCCAATCTTGCCGAGCATAACAATGACTTTAACATTATCCAAAAACTGCAGCTCTGTAACAAGATATTGAGAGCAATTGGCCAGTTCGGTTGGCAGCGGCTTATTATCTGGTGGTGCACACCTAATCGCCGCAGTAATGTAGGCGTCCTTGAGCACGAGCCCATCATCCCTTGACCTGCTGGTCGGCATGTTTGCAAATCCTGATTCATACATCGCCCTTGCAAGCCAGTCGCCTGAGCCATCACCCGTAAACATCCTTCCTGTCCTGTTGCCGCCATGTGCTGCCGGTGCAAGCCCAACTATCAGTAGCCGTGCATTTGGATCACCCCAGCTTGGCAGAGGCCGCGCCCAGTACTCCTCACGCGCAAACCTCTTGACTTTTTCTTGGCCGATCTGCCTGATGTACTGTGACAATCTTGGACAGCGAGTGCATCCAATCACCTTGTAGTTGAGCCATTGCAGTTTGTCATAGGTCATGGACAACACTAGCAAACAAGCACACATTATTAGAAAATCTTTTTATCACCCGTCAAGTGTTTGTTTTACGTTTGTCTACTAATATTGGTGCTAGCGACGACTTGACATGGATCGCCGGATCTGTGGTATTGAGCGACAACCCTCCCCAGCAGCTAAAATTCTGTAGGAAAAAGTTCGGGATCAAACAGGCAGACCTTGCAAGGCACATGCGCCTCACACCATCCGTCCTAAGTGACTACGAAAAGGGTCGCAGGCCCTCGCCCGGAGTTAAGTTCATCAAGCGTTACCTACTTGCAGTCTACGAGTTGGCCAGGTCAAATGGAAAGTCCTTCGAACAAGTGGCGCCAACGCCAGTTGCCAGTGTGCATATAAACCAGCCATAACAAGATTCATTCACATATGCCTCTCATTACCGTGTCAATGTATCCGGGTAGAACCCCTGAGCAGAAGGACGAGTTTGCCAAAGCCATCACTAATGCAGCGGTTCAGATATTGAACACAAAGTCAGAGCACGTGATCGTTGTCTTCGATGAGAAACCCCAAGAGAACTGGTTCCAGTCCGGTAGGCCGCTCTAGTGTAGCAAACTATTTTTATTTTTATCATCTTCTTTGAATTGATTGAGGAAAATAGCAGTAGTACAAATGCGCTCATCTGAAGACAAGCAGGAAAACCTGAAAAAATCTATTGACTTTATCCATGAAGCAGCCAGCAAGAATGCACATCTTGTCTGCTTTCCAGAATTCCAGATGGCTTTTTCGCCGCGTAGCCAATCTGCAATTCAGTTGGCTAGAATTGCCGAAACCGTCAAGGGCAACTTTGTTTTGACACTTGCAGCGGCTGCAAAGAAAAACAGAATCGGAGTTGTCGTCACTATTTATGAGAAAAGCAGCAAACCCCAGCATGTTCATGATACTGCTGTGATCATAAGCGAGAGGGGTGCAATAACATCGGTATACCGCAAGCTGCACCTTTATGACGCACTCGGGTTCAAAGAATCTACAAAGCTGATGCCCGGCAAATCAATCGTCAAGCCTGACAAGACACTTGCTGGCATTGCAGGGCTTTTGATTTGCTATGATTTGCGCTTTCCCGAGCTGTCTAGACTATTGACAATAAAAGGTGCAGACGTGCTTATCGCACCATCTGCTTGGGTTGCAGGAGAGATGAAAGAGGAGCACTGGCAGACGATGATTAAAGCAAGGGCTATTGAAAACGGCTCCTACATAGTTGCCCCGGACCAAGTGGGCAATATTTACTGCGGCAAGAGCATGGTAGTGGATCCATTTGGCGTAGTGCTTCTAGATATGGGTAAGCGGGAAGGTGTGGAAATAGTTGATATCGATAAGGCGCGTATACAGCAAGTTCGCAGATCCTTACCCCTGTTAAAGAACCGTAGAACAGATGTTTACACTCTATCCCCTAAATGAAAAACAGAGGCGAGCGGTTTCTATCTCATACCTGTAACAAGATTAGGATGTTCATATCATCTCTTCTCATAAGTAGATGAAGAGGCTACAGAAGCATATATTACGTGGTGCTTCGCCTCTTTGAAGGACAACGAATGTTTGTGCAAATTCTCCACTGCTTTGTGCCTCGAGCAAAAACTACTCCGACCAACGGCCAGCTACAGTCGAGACATGATTTGCCCGTAGTTCTAATTGAGCCCCTTTGTGGCAGCGGCGCAGTTGCCTTGCAGCCGCCGGCATAATTCGAACATCCAACAAAGCGCTTTTTTGTAATGCGCGATCGGACCATGCAAAGCTGCCCTTTCTTACACAGTGGGCATTTACCAAGCACTGCCGCCTGTGCACTGTCAGCCGATACAGCATCATTTATCCGCGCTCCGATATCAGCTTCCTTTTCTATGAATGAGGCCAATGACTCTAACAGTTTATCTACTGCCTGCTCAATTACAGAAACACTGTCAGCCGATCCTTGCTCTACGTTTGCAAGCTGCTCCTCCATCAACCTTGTCATTTCTGTGGAAACTATGCCCGGCGCAAACTCTTTCATAGAATCAATGACTGCAAAGCCTAGGTCAGTTACCTCGAGCCCAACCTTAGATGCTGCCAAGTAGTTCCGCTTGAATAGTGTTGATATTATATCAGCTCTTGTCGCCTTGGTTCCTATTTTTTCCTGCTCCATCTTGGCAAGCATACTTGCTTGGTTGTAACGGTGTGGCGGCTGAGTGAATTTCTCTTCCATTTCGATGCCTAGATTTTTCAGCAGGTCGCCCTTGTGAAGCTCCGGAAGCGTGCGCTGATTAAACCTGACATAAGGCTTGTAGAACACCATCCAGCCTTTGTAGGTTAATGTCATACCCCCTGCCTTGAATATGTACCCGCTTACATCGATTGTAACATTTACGGCCTGGCTGATAGCTGGATCGCCAAATGCCGTAAGGAATCTCTTCACTATAAGATCGTACACCTTGAATTCAAGGCCGCTCAGTTTCTGCTGCGATGTAACGCCAGTTGGGTAGATAGCAGGGTGCGCTGGATCTGTCATCTGACCTTCATGTGGCACCAGTCGATCCTTTGAGAGAAGCATCGATATCAATTGACTATATCTGCCAATCTTTGAAAGGCCAGAAATTATTTTATTATATCCTATGGAAGGCGGAAGCTTTTGGCTTGATGTGCGCGGATATGAAATCAGTGCATGCAAATACAATTTTTCCGCTATTGCAAGTGTATAACCTGGGCCAAGCTTGAACAGGCTGTATGCTTCTCGCTGGAGGTCGCCGATGTTGAACGGCACAGGTGAGCGCAACACCTGCTTGTTGTCGCTAACGCTGTTTACAGTTCCGTTTCTGCCTACGCAGGCATTTATAATTGCATTAGCTTCAACAGGCGTCTCCACTTTTGGCTTTTCATACTGCGCAGAAAATATCTGTCCGTCTTTGTCAAACTGCGCAGTTATTATCCAGTAGGGATCTGGTATGTGCAACCTGATCTCGATCTCTCTGTTGACTGCAAATGCAAGCGTCGGTCCCTGCACCCTCCCAATTGATAGGTTGCGATATCTACCAATGGCCTTAAACGACCTAACAAGTGCTCTTGACAGGTTCACTCCATAAATGAAATCGAGCATGTGACGCGACCTGCCTGCCTCTGCGAGCCCGCAGTTTGGCTTGGCCATATTGGCAAACGAATTCCTTATCTCTTCGTCAGTTAGTGTCGAAAATTTAGCTCTTAATGCTTCCGCATATTTATCCCCACACGTGTATTGCAAGATGCTGTGGCCTATTACTTCTCCTTCTTGGTCGTAGTCACACGCATGCACGAATGATGAGGCATATTTAGCTAGCTCGGAAATGATGTTGATAGCTCTGACCACTCGCGGGTTCTCGGCAACAGGCGCCCACTCCAAGTCAAGTACGGGGTATACACTTCTGCTCCTGGTGACATCTGTCAGGCCATACAGATGTCCAAGCGCTGTGCATATTTTATAGTGGTTCTGACCATTTTTTACCTCAAAGATGGGAATGCCGCCTGGCCTCGACTCCGTCGGCTTGCCAAGTGCCTGAGCTATTCTCCTTGCAGCATCAGGCTTTTCACAGACGACAAGCGTGTACGCCAACTAGGTGAGATCTTGGCAGACCTGCGCATATTAATCCGATCCTTTCTTTTCATATTTCCA
>DAINBL010000120.1:0-4582 GCA_036732945.1 Nitrososphaera sp.
CGCCACGAAAATGTCCAGCTCTATATTTTCCCTGGCAGTTTGCTCACCTTGGAAAACATCGATGACCTCTATTCGGACGCTAGCATGTTCATTTTCCTTTCAAAGCATAGGTCTCACAGCTGCATTCCAACGCTCACGTGCCACTTCACCGGCAATTTTTCTGCTGACAATTCTTATGGCGGGAACCCTCGACAGATAGCAATCTCGTATCCTAGTCTACAGAAAGGATATCTAAAGGCCATAACTGCTGCCAAGCAAAAGATTCCTGAATATGAAGTGATAATCGAAGCGACACATCATGGGCCGACATCACTCAATAAGCCCATATTATTTATTGAGCTGGGATCCTCCGAAAAGCAGTGGACCGATGAAAACGCGGCAGCCGTGATATGTGACACCGTGCTTGGTATGCTTGACCATGGGTTTGAGTGCTGCGATAAAGTAGGTATAGCGCTTGGAGGCACGCACTATCCGGTAAAGTTCAACAAACTCTTGCTCGAATCAAGATTTGGTCTTGGAGCAGTTGCATCAAAGCACAACCTTGAAGCAATCGATGAGGAGATCTTAAACCAGATGATTGAAAAGAGCGAAGAGAAGGTGACACACGCCATACTGGACACCAAGGGGTTGGGAAGACAGAAGGATAGGATTATGAACATCCTTAATAAGACTTCTCTTGAACTTTACAAGGTCTGAATGCTTAACTTAAATATTTGCACGCCGCCACATACGCCATGAAGTTGCGATCACTAAAGGCAAGCGATGTCTATGACGTATTGGCTCAAATTCCGGAAGGTAAAGTCACAACCTACGGAGATATTGCTAGCGCTCTAGGGCATCCGCGTGCATCTCGAGTGGTTGGGAGGATCTTGAACAAGAACCCAAACCCAGTTGTGACTCCCTGTCATAGAGTCATCAAGTCAGATGGTAAGATAGGTGGCTACGCTTTTGGCAAGATAAGGAAAAAAGAATTGCTGGAGAAAGAGGGCCTTTGCTTTATTGGCGACAGCACAGCAGATTTTGCTAAATACAGGATTCGTCTTGAGAAACCGTGCTAAGTTGACTTGCCCTCTTTTACGAGCTCCCGCAGGTGGGCAAGTGATCTCACCTGACCACCGTTGACCTTCTTGTACAATTGCCAGTAGACATCGTTAGGGATGTCCTTTCTTTCCTTGATCACCTTTAGATGGTAACGCATCGATCTTGTCCTCACAACGTAGACCTCTTTCTTTCCAACCCTCGCGGTCTTCTTACCCTTCTTTGAGCCAGGACCCTTGCCGTGGACCTTCCATACAGACCGTTTTTTAATTGCTCTACCTCTTGAGGTTCCCTTCGGCTGCACTGTCCAAATAGCTCCACTCTTGACGAGCGAGCGTATATTCTCTCTGGTGATTGAGTCGGCTATGTCTTCAAGCCTGTCTGGCTCAAAGCGAACTCTGTTGACTCCTACGCTGAGAATCCTTGCTACGAGCTCGCGCTTTTTTGCAATGTTTACTACCATGTTACTCCGTCTTCTTCTCCTTTTCTTCTTGCATTTTTGGTATCAGTTTGCCAGGATTGAGCACCTTGATTCCAAGCTCAGCAGCCTTGCTAATTATCTCGATCCTCTTCTTGTTGCCGACGGTGTGGCCAATCCTTGCCGCATCGCTTTTCGGATCAAGCTTAGACAGCTCGGGCGTATTATGAATAACGTTATCTCTATATCCTGATGGGTGAAGACCTCTTGCTGCTCTTGGGCCCCTGTAGCCTACCTTGACAATGGCTGGCATCCCTGATTTTTGCTTTCTCATCTTGTTGTCCTTGCCCTTAGGCTTCCTCCAGTTTTCGGCAAGCCTATCGTACCTCCAACTCTCTTGCCTGACAAAATTGGGCCTTTTTTGTGCAACTTTTTTCCTGGCTGCGAGTAATTCCTCATTAATCACCATGGGTTTACTTAGAAGACTTTATCCGATTAAAATAAATATGTTACTGATTTCGTATATTATTTAAGATTAAAAACGAAAATATCCTACGATTGTATAGTGCGATTATCCTTTGTCCTCCACTCCTGCGGAAGCGAGACCCATGCATTTTCTCTGACTTTTGGGATTCTCCAATATGAGTCATTCACTTAGGTATCACATTATTCTATCTTGCTAAAATATTCATCCAGTGATCAGCACTATGGCTAAGCCCGATCTCCTTCCCTATTCACCTTAAAGCTGAATCTGCTGATGAAACAATATATCCTATACTGCTGTTAGATTAGGCTTCTGGCAAAGATATGCTTAATCCTTAATAGGATAGCTTTATCACTAACAATTAATTCGTGTTAACGGAACCTTGAAGGAAAACGGTTGTGGTGGATAACGGGTGGCAGAAAATGATCTGAGTGTTGACGATACCAACGGTGATAGCCCATTGCAGATACCGGAGGATCTTATGCACTTTATACGGCGCGATACGTACTCGCTTCTCGTAAAGGGCTTTGCCGGAACCGGCAAGACCACACTTGCACTTACGATACTAAATGCGCTCGGAGTCAAGAACAATTTCTTTTATATCTCGACCAGAATATCACCAAAGCAGCTCTTCCAATACTACCCATGGCTGAACGAATTTGTTGGGGGCTCCAATCCTAAAGGCGCTACCCTGACTCGTGAGCATGTATTGATGCCGAGTTTTGAGGATGCAAGGCTAGACGAACCCGAGTCACTTTTCGAACGCATTACAAACCAGCTGATGGACATCAAGTCCCCCATAATCATAATTGACAGCTGGGATGCAATTGCCTCTTTTATGGACCGGGAGGCGCGCCTTAACAATGAAAGGGTGCTTCAGACATGGAGGGAAAGGGCTGGTGCCAAGCTCATATTCATAAGCGAGCAGCCTGCTGATGCTACACTTGACTTTATGGTGGATGGCATAGTTGAGCTGAAGCAGAGCTATTACAATAATGTAAAAATGAGGCAAATTTTTCTTCGGAAACTACGGGGCACCCGTATAAACCGTTCGTCATACCTCTATACGCTCGAAAACAGTATTTTCCACAGCTTCGCGCCCTACAAGCCAATCAAGTTTGAGCCGCGCAAGAGGAGTGTTGCCGATGTCTCGGAACTTTCAATGGGCGACAACATCCAAAGCGGATATCCTGCGCTCGATGCTGCAGTTGGCAGCGGCTTTCCGAAGAAGAGTGTGGTTCTGCTTGAGCTGGACTCACGGATTGACATGACGATTGCAATGTTATTTCTCCAAAAGATTGTATCGAATTTTCTTTTGAGTGGAAACCCTGTGATCTTACAGCCCGTTAACTGGATCGAGCCGTCTTCAATACTGCGCTTTTTTGAGGTATCCATGGCTGCCTCTAAGAAGAGCCTTTTTAAGATATTCTGGACAGGCAAAACAGACGTGATATCCAGTCAAATAATATCTCGAGGCAAAAACCAGAGCTCCGATCAGATGCTTGCAGCTCTTGCCAAGATGAAGGAAAGGCACCCCGACAAGCTACTTCTTAATATAATGTGGACAGAAGCTATACAAAGTCTCTATGGCGCAAAGAGAGTAAGAAGCGTGATGAAGAACATACTATCCAGCATGATGGCACATGCAGACCTTTCAATAGCCGTGCTCACCCACTCGCAGGAGGATTTACTAGAGCTGGTTTCAGAAGTGTCGAACATTCGCCTGCGCTTCATCATGATAAATGATACGCTGTTTCTGCAGTCGGTTCTCCCGCCATCCAATCTATATTCTGTAGTATTTGATGAGCAGTCAGAGATCAGCCTAAAACCGGTGCTCTGATCAGGTACTCAAATGGTAGTATTCGTCCGCCAAATTCTCTTCAATGCCTACCGGGAGGAGTTCTTTCATCTGGTCATAATAGGATAGAAACCTACTTCCCTTTGGTGTTATCCTATATAGCGTCTTGTCCCCGTTGTTCACTTCGTGCACGAGGCCACTCCTGATAAGAGAATCTAGGTATAACTTACACTGATCATTGCTCAGCATGGCTTTATACATGATCTTAGTGCGGGTTTCTTCCTTGTTCACGGACTTTAAGATGGCGGCGATGACTTCGTATCGACTGCGATTCTTCATTTAAGCGCACTCAACTACACATACATTTCATATAATCCCTATTACTATTTCTAATAGAAGTATTTAACAACGTAAGATTTCATTTATGCTCCATAACTTTCGCAGACATTTTGCATCATCATTTATGCCAGCGTGGGAGGAGCCTTGCTAAAAAGCGCTGCCAATTGCTTGTAATGGGCAATGAACTTCTTACCGAGGTCCGTTGTCTTGTATATGTAGCGCTTTGAATTTGGTCGCTCTTGTATCATCTCAAGCATCCCACTGTCGAGCAGGAATTCAAGATACTGGTTTATCTGCTTGGAGTTCAAATTGCATCTATACATTACATGGGTCTTCCTTGCCCCGTTTTCGCACATCATAAGAATGAATTCTATAATCTCTAGCCAACCCCTGTTACTCCAGCCCTCAGCATTTAATGGCAAATTACTACAGAATCTCAATCCTATCAGATTTAATGCTAAACATACTTTCTAAGCCAACAAGAGCATAGAAGATTCCTAGGTCT
>DAINBL010000121.1:0-4536 GCA_036732945.1 Nitrososphaera sp.
TGTAAAACATAGATATGAGATTATCTTGGCAACATGATTGTCCATTGCACCAAGGAAATTGGTAGAATTAGATAGTATATGTTTTGGCAAAGACTCAGATGATTACTCTCTCTCTTAATATGCTGCCAAGAATCCAAATCCAAAGATACCTCATGCTTCGAACTTTATTACAGCTCCCTAGAGCACACCTGTATGGCAGCTTACTTCTGTCAATCCTTCCATATTGTAGTCTTGTAAATAGGCAGATGCGGACATAGACCGATTGTGAAACCTGCTCAACGGTATTTCGAGTGTAAAATACGATATGAATAACTCTACCGTGACTTGCTTTAGCTAAGCATTATGGGTTATTCCACACCACCTTTTACTTTTAGATTTCCTATAGTAGCTAAATCTTAAAATACTCATATCCTCTAAGCATGACAGCTCATAATGAAAGCGAAAGTGGGTCTTGGCCAGTCAGGCATAATGGTACAGCACACTAATACTGCAATCGCGCTTGACCCTTCGCGCCCCACCGATTGTCATTTTACGTTTGTATCTCACGCTCACGTTGACCACCTCCACAAGCGTAGTATAGAAAAAAAGAATAAAACTCAGGTGCTTGCGTCAAAGGAGACCGCTCTAATTGCACAGGCGAGGGGCTACAAAATTGGCGACCCTGCTGAACATTATGATGGCTTTAGGCTTGTAGATACAGGGCATATATTGGGATCGCGTGGCCTCTTGATAGGCGAGGACATCTACTATACGGGTGATATATCAATGCGAGAGCGTGCCTTCATGAAGCCAGCGAAGGTGCCCCATGCCAAGACATTGATAATTGAGTCTACCTTTGGCCGCCCCGCATATGTCTTCCCGCAGATATCAGAAATAACACACAAGACAAATAAGATAATTTCTGAAATGTACGATCTTGGTATACCTGTAATATTAATGGGGTATACCCTTGGTAAGGCGCAACTTCTGACAAAGCTGTTCGGCCATTGGGACCCTATAATACATGACTCTGTTGCCAAAATCAATTCAATTTATTCTGAACTTGGAGTAAAGCTTGAAAGCATTATGACTCACTCGCAGGCGCAGGAAAAGGGGATTCTTGCAAAGAATAAACCTTGGGTGATGGTTGCTCCCCTTATGTCTTCAAGATCTGCCTTTTTAAAGGAGATGAAGAGCAGATACGGCGCCGTAACCATCGGGTTCACTGGATGGGCAATAGGCAGTCGTTACAGGTACATGATGGGCCTTGACTACGTGATGCCGCTTTCTGATCACTGTGACTACAATGAACTGCTAGCAGCAGTCAGACAGTGCAGGCCGGAAAAAGTCTATACTTTTCACGGGTTTGCCAAAGAATTTGCTGAAGCCTTGATGCGAATAGGATTTGATGCTGAGGCCGTAGGATATGGCAAGAATAGAAAAGAGAAAACGCTCTCACTTGACTCATTTATGTAGAGGCAGTAGCCCTGCTTTTTGAGCACGCGGCGACATAGGCATAAAAGAATCAATTTTGTAAGAAATAAATTTCAAAAGAAAGAGAGCATCTATAACATACAGACACAGACGAATGTATAAAGAAGAAGCGAGAAGGTTAATAACTCGCTAGGATTTTTAAAAGAAAAATGGGGCATTATGTCATTTCTTGCCCTCGTCCTTGAAATATGGGATAACCTTGGATCCAAAGATCTCAATATTCTTAAAGTAACCTTCTCCCCAGAATCTGATGATAAAGTGGTTTGTTCCAGCTTTGATAAAGCGGTCTAGCATTGCGATCACCTCGTCAGGTTTACCGACACCAATTGCAGTGCGCGCTACCCTGTCGGGTATCTTCAGAGCAGCCCGTTTCATCTGCTCCATTAACTCTGGCTTGTTCATTGCATATTCGGTGAAGTATCTCCGGAAATCAAACTCAGAGTCCTGCGGTATATCATGCACTTTTAGAAGCTCGGGTTTGTATAGGCTCACCTTGACTGCATTTTTCATCTTGTTCCAGGCTTCCTCACCATCCTCTGTGAAGTAAATGTCGACATCGTTTGCAAATTGGAAACTGGTTAGGTCACGGTCACGCTTCTTTGCATGATCCCTAATGACATTGGCATGATGTGCGAAGAGTTCCGGGGTGTAGCCAATCGGAATCCAGCCGTCGCCGTATTCGGCACACAGCTGTAGTGTCTTTGGAGCTCCCGCTGCTATGTAGACTGGCGGCCTTGGATTTCTTATGCTTTTTGCCTGGAGACACGCGTTTATCAGTTTGTAGTATTCGCCGTTGTAATCCACGCGGCGTTCCGGGGAAGACTCAAAGAGGCGCTCGATGACTTCTAGCTGCTCCTTGAATTTTGCGACAGGCTTGCTGAACTCGATTCCAAAGTCAACCACGTTTTGGGCCTCACCAGCCCCGATACCAAGGATACCCCTTCCCTGTGTTATCCTGTCAAGTGTAATGGTTGAAAGCGCGATAGCAGAAGGATGCCTGCGGATTGCATCTGTAACGCATGTCCCGAGCTCGACGTTTCGGGTTACTGCGCCAAGTGCGGCAAGCAAGAGCCACGCGTCATTGACCACTGCATTCTTCCACTGAGGTACATTAGAATGGTCCATAGCCCAGATAGAATCGTAGCCTAGTCTGTCTGCCATCTGGGCTGCAGTCATGATCTGCTGTTCGTCTAATCCAAGGCGAGCAACATTGAGCCCCTGAGTAAAGCCAAACTTTATCTTCAGTCTACAAACCCTCCTTAACCAATAAGATAAGGCACCTGCTATTCATTTTAAAGTAAAATCAATTGAAGGATGGATGTATTTTAAGTCTTTGAATGCAGGAACGCTAATTTTCCAAGAGAATTTGCCACAGGTTTGTCAATATAATATATTCAAAGTGTCAATACTGCTTGAATTACAACGTAAAATCACCACTGTACTACAGCACACAGCAGAGATGCTAGGGGCTAAAGATAGCGTTGATGACCAGTTCATGGAGATGATAGACGATCTTGTTGTGATGTCTGAGAAAGACTCTGAGCTGGCAGAAGGGCTGAAATGGATCGACTTCCAATCGCAGAAGAACGGTTTGACATTCTACGAGATGGCAATGATAATACTGAGAAAGCATATGGTTGAGAGGAGGGCCAAAGAGTGGCTGAAGGATAAGGTCAACCAATAATAATTATTGTAATAGTAGGAGAGGCACGCACAAACACACGCTGCCTTGTTAAATCATACATCACTCTTTCTGCTGACTTTTTAGAGGAACTGCAGGTTCATTTTAAAAATGAGATAGGAAAGAAATATCAGACTAAAAGAAACCTGGAGGACAAAGCTAGCGAGCATATTCTAGAATGAAGTTGTTTCCGGCTGATCTGGTGTTCTTTGCTCTCTGCTCTTACTTTTTGCTCCTGCTTGCAATGGGCGTATACTCGCATCCCATCGGGCCGCAGTACTTGCCGACGTAGACTGCCTTTGGACGATAGAGCGCAGGCTTGGGTGCGGCTTCGGCAAACTTTTCCTCAATGACGTGGGCTGACCAACCTGCTATCCTTGATGTTGCAAAGATAGGCGTGTTTAGATCGATTGGGATCCCCATGCTATAGTATACAGAGGCGCTGTAAAGATCAACGTTTGGATATATTCCCTGGTGCTTATTCTCAAGCATCCATTTCTTTGTAGCTTCCTCAACGCGCCGGGTGATGTCATACCACATGTTGTTCTTTTCACGACAGATTCGTGCCGATAGCCGTGCAAGAATGTCAGCTCGCGGGTCAGTCGTCCTGTAGACTGCGTGGCCCATGCCCATTATCCTGCCGCCGGATTGGAGGCGGTTTGCAACCCATTTATCAACGTTGGCAGGATCGCCTATCTCAAGCAGCATTTTCATCACTTGCACATTTGCGCCACCATGCAGCTCGCCAGAAAGTGCGCCTATAGCACCGCCGATGCTAGCATACATATGTGCTCTAGTTGATGCTATCTCGCGTGCAGCAAATGTAGAGGCGTTAAAGCTGTGCTCTGCATGCAAAATCAGGCAAATGTCCATTACCTTTGCCTCTTCAGGAGAGGGCTCGACTCCTCTAAGCATGTATAGAAAGTTGGCAGCATGGGATACTTTCTCAAGAGGATCAAGTACGTGATGACCGCTTCTTATCCTGTTCCAGGCGGACACAATTGCAGGTATTTTGGCAATCATTATAATTGCACGCCTTATGTGGGCCTCCTTTGAGGCATCTTCAATATTGAGGTCATAATCGGCCAGCTCAGGGACGCACGACTGAAGAACGTCCATCGGTTGCGCGCGTTTAGGCCTGTTCTTTAAGCTCCTTATGAGAGGCTCCGGCATCCCACGAGCTTCTATCAGCCTGCGGTTGAAATCCTTTAGCTGGTCTGCGGTTGGGAGCTCGCCAAAAAGGAGCAAATAAGCACTCTCCTCGTAAGTTGAATGGTTAACAAGGTCAAGAATGTCATAGCCTCGGTAGATAAGCTTGCCATTCTCGCCATCAATTGAGCATATCTTGGTGTCTGCAACCTCAATGTTGCGAAGACCAATGT
>DAINBL010000122.1:0-4526 GCA_036732945.1 Nitrososphaera sp.
ATCAAATGAAAAGGTCTCAGAAAAATACAATTCATACGAAAGGCATGTGACTGTTGTTGACCAGATAACTAAGAAATTAATGATTAGCCGCGGAGGTGTCACTAGATGGAGATCAAAATTGTGCATCAGGGTGGTGAGTTTTTCACAAGAGATTGCTATCCAGCACGGTGTGTGTCAGAGGAAGAAGTATTTACGGGCTCTTTGTAGCTGTTTTTAGCATTTCAAGCTTCTTTGTATACAATGATTTTATATTCGCATCCAAGTCCAGCTCATATTTTGAAGCAAGATAGTAGAGTAATGCCGTTGATTCTGTGAGCTCTAACTTTGCGTGTTCCGTATTGTTCTTTTCCATGGCAAAAGCTATTTCGCCAATTTCTCTTACCAAATGTATAAAGGCAGAAGCTTTGTCATCTCTAAATTTCCTATTGTAGTATTCAACTGCTACTGAACTCATATCGATTTGTATCGCAATCGGATTGTTATAAAAACTAATCTTACCGAGATCAATAAGGACCTCTGTATGCAACCAGCTAGATGATATGATATAGGAACTCTCATGTCATTTACTAGAGGGGACTACAGCTGACTCAATTAAACCAACAGCCAGAAAATGAAGTCAATCTAAAGGAGGAGTCTGTTAACTGGAGGTCTGACCAGCTCGTGAGGGTATCGCTATAGAGAGATCTATGCTATAAGAAAGTAGAAATCTTCTGATGTGAGAGCCTGCTTTTATCTCTTATACTAGATTTTATCTCACCAAATGATGAAAATCTATAATGAAACTTGTAAAAAAAGCACCAAATATGATTTACCGAACATCTCTGACAATGACCCTCTGTGCTTTAGTTTTACTCAGCATGTCAGCAAGTTTTCTGCTCTCTTCGATACTACAGACATCATTTGCTCAATCTTCTTCCAACCCAGAGATCCTATTAAGTCAAGACCAAGAAGGACAAATAGGGAATCCGCTTGCACAACTCGATGCTGCTCGCCAACAGTTTCTCTCGGCATGGAACAACACAGCTTTTACTTCACAATTTGATGTTTTCATAGCAGAGGGAAGTAACTCAGGTTATGGTATATACAGAGAGCATCTTCCTGCCAATGTTTTCAGACCTGGAGAAACAATGGTGCTATACGTAGAGCCAGTGGGATTTGGTCGTCAACCAATTGCTGATATTAGTAGTCAAGATGGAGGCAACAATAGAACTCCTAGGTCGCTTTACTTGATAAACATGACTGCAGACTACATCATATCTGACTCAACTGGATCTGAATTGCAGACCCTTGAAGATTTGCCAGCAGCCAGTTTGATTTCTCACAGACAGAACACGGAATTTCCCCTGACGCTGACGCTTTCCGGGGAGCAGCCATTTCCTGTTGGTGACTATATCATAACGTATGTCATCACTGATGAAGTGTCAGGACAGAGCTTTCAGATAGAAAAGAGGATAACAATAGATGATAATGCTATCACCGGCGCCTTGCCGCTGCCAGACATTAATAATGATAACTCTATGCAGTCCCCTTTACCGGAGGATCAGCTTGAAGAACGATCTCAGGCATTGGAAACATAGCCAGCTTTCTAGCTTATCTTTCAGTTATTAGGAAGCGAGTAGCATGGCAGCTATAACCGCTTGCTGTCAAATAGACAAATCACGTCTGGAGATTTTAGAGAACCAGACGCAGAGCTACAAAGCAGGAGGGGATATGTTGCTATGAATAACAAAAATGGAAGGACCTTTAACTCTGAAGAATTCAGGCTCAACAGCGTCAAATATGGCATACTAATGCAGAAGGATCGCTTGCCTGGTATCTTTAGGTTTGAAAGAAGACGATCATGTGAGTTAGTAGCAACTTTTGACAAGGCTTGATGTGTCCACGATGGCAGACAGAAACATGACTTTGCATTCATCTACAATTTCCACATTTTCATGATGTGATCTCTTATCTCTAAGTCATATCATGAATAAGCAAAACCTGCATAGCCTTTGCCAAACTAAAGACCTGACAGTTCTAACATTCGCATAAAGCGAAAAAAGTCAGCCCTTCTAACAAAAAATTAGCTGACGGCGAGTGCCTTTTCTAGTTCTTTAATCATTACAGACATGCGTATAGGTTTTCTCATGACCCCTATAATGCATCGCCGTTCTATGAGGTGATTAACTAACCCTTGTTCTAATTCGTAAGCGCTGATGAGGAATGTCTTTACGCCATTTAGCTCGTGTATCTTACAGGCTACAATATCTCCTAACATGTCCCCAAGCTTATAGTCAAGGAGAAGAACGTCTACTTTCTTTCCTTTGTGCCTCTCTTCAAAGAATTTCTCTATACAACCCTTTCCCGATTCTACGGCAAGAACATCATAGACGGGCTCCAGAGCAGATTTGAAAAGATAAAGCAGGTCTATCTCGTCGTCACAAACCATTACCGTCTTACGCTCGGACAATCGCTCTCATAAGTACTCGCACTACTAGTAAAAGTTATCTTGTCCAAAATTAGAAAGTAATAGAGTGACTATTTTTCTAGAATATTTTGAGGACTTTATTTATCTACGCGTACTACCTCTCAGTCCTTCATTGTGTCTATTAAACTCTCAAGAAACACAAGAAGCATCTTACTTCTTGTACTAATTGGTGCAATAGCATTCGTTCTATCAATTGCATCATATCGGTATTCTGCTTTTACTTCAGAGCAGATAAGAAAAATCGCTGCGCAGGATATGAGGTCTAATGCAGAAATAGAAGCCCATGATATAGCAAATATTTTAAACAACAAGATAGATGCCGTTCGCAACAATCTAGGACTGCTTTCTGGCCTCCCTACCATACAAAATCAAGATGTGGAAAGTTCAAAAAAGTTATTCTCTGATGCGCAAGAAACTACAGGTAATACTACTTCAAGCTACTTCTGGCTAAACAGAGATGGTAAGTTATTATGGGCCAATGCATTTGATAATCAGACAATATATGACCAGTATGCAGGAGACGATAGAAGTTTTAGACCTTATTTTTCTGAACCTCGAGATACGCTAAGGGCTTACTTTAGCAGCCTAATAGAGTCTGTCGACGGAGTACCACGACTGTATCTTGCGCATCCTATAGTTTTGAACACCAACGAAAATGATAACAACAGCACTAACCGAATCTTCAACGGAGTTGTGGTTTCAGCCATTGACCTTAACGAATTTGGTCAAGTCTTACAAAGCCAGCTATCTACCAAGTATGGAAGCACCCTTGGAATGATTGATAGAAATGGTATGATTTTGTACTCTAGCAATGCTACATACATAGGCAAGGACATTTTTGGAGACGAGTTTCAACCTGTTATTCCGGTAGAAATAAGAGATACATTCAATTCTTTTCTACGAGACTCTCTTGAAGGAACTGCTGGGTCAGGCGACGTCACTTTTCAAGGCAATACAAGCACGATTGCATATGAGCCAGTCTCATTTAGTGGAGACAATTTTGCAGTTGTTTACATTGTAGTGCCTCACAATATCCAAGGAGCTGTAGGATCCTTAATCGACCAGCAAAGGGATTTCAATTTGATTGTAATAGGATTAATAGGGGCCTTTGCAGTTGGTATCGCATATCTTGTTCTTATTTGGAATAGAAGGTTGTCGGGAATCGTCAAATCAAAGACAGCAGAGCTCGAGAAGGCAAACAAGTCACTACAAGAAGCTCTTGAACAGCTCAAAGATCATGACAGGATGCAACGTGAATTCATCAATGTGGCAGCACATGAATTGAGAACGCCGACACAGGCCATCATAGGGTATTCAGACCTCTTTTACCTAAGACCTGAAAGCAGAGAACTAGCAATAAAGGCAATTGCTAGAAATGCAGAGCGCCTTGAAAGACTAACACACGATATCCTTGATGTCACAAGAATAGAAGGACACAGACTTGATCTTAACAAGGAAAAGTTCGATATATCAGAAGTGGTTGCTTCTGCAATCGAGGACACAAAGAGAAGAGTAGACGATAATAACGACAGTATCAAATTTCAATATACTCCAAGAAAGATTGTGGTAGAAGCCGACAGAATGCGAATTAGTCAAGTTGTCTCAAACCTTTTAGGCAATGCTGTCAAGTTTACAAAACAAGGGACCGTTTACATTTCCGCCGACAGTAAAGACGGAGAAGCCATAGTTTCAGTTAAGGACAGCGGCACTGGGATTGACCCTGAAATTGTGTCAAGGCTTTTTACAAAGTTCACGAGTAAATCCCAGACAGGAACTGGTCTTGGATTATTCATATCTAAAAGCATTATCGAAGCACATGGAGGTAGAATTTGGGCTGAAAACAATAAGGATAGCAAGGGTGCAACGTTCACCTTTAGGGTGCCCTTAGAAGCCTGACCTCTGTTTGCAGCTACATTGCGCCATACCTCTAAAATTCCAGCGGTTTTGTCCTGTAAAGAGAAAATTTACAATGCACTTCTCATTGATTGAGCTCTCCCTCGCCTTTAGTTGACTCAACTTCCTATTCCTGCAATTCCTTATCTAGTTTGGAATTAACTTT
>DAINBL010000123.1:0-4525 GCA_036732945.1 Nitrososphaera sp.
AACTGCCATACTTTCAAAATCGTCCTCATACACCGGATCCTCTGCATAGATCAGCTTGTAGTCCTGTATGAGCCTGTTTGCAAACTCAATCTGCTCGCCGGTATCTCTTTTAACGCCTTGACGGGCATAGTCGTACAACTGCTCCTCTTCGCTCCAGAATGACGAACTAGCAAAGTCGATGCCTATTGCCATGTCCTTACCAAGTATGTAACCGCAGTTCCTGACCGCCCTTTCTACTATTTCAATTGCCTGCTCATTGTTCACATTTGGAGCCCAAGCTCCTTCGTCGCCCTTACCGTAGGTAAAGCGCTTGTCTATAGATTCTATCACTTTGCGAGTCTCATCGTGAATCTTGAAGTTCATGTCAAGCGCATCAATGATGTTCTTTGCACCTACTGGGCAGGCAAGAATTTCCTGGATGTCAGGAGTACCGGGCCCGGCATGTGCGCCGCCACCCAAGATGTTGCCAAGCGGAAAGGGGAATTCGTACGGTTTGCCTGGTTTTAGTAATTTGAAAAGCGGAATGTCGAGTGCCTTGGCGGCCGAGTCGACAGCTGCAATACTCAGTGCATACGCTACAGACCCCCCGACCTTACTATAGTTGTCAGTCCTGTCTATCGACTTTAACGCATCATATACTGACTGGAGGTTCTCTGCCTGCAAGCCTACAAACCTGTTGATATTGGCATTCAACATGGAAAGAGCTTCTTCAGGCCTGTTTTCTGGAAAGCTCTGGGCCTCAAATTTACCTACCGATGCACCAGAGGGGGCGCACGCCCTTCCAGTAAATTTGCCATCAGTTACAACGTCAATTTCAATAGTCTTGCTTCCTCTGCTGTTGAAAACTATTCTACCACGAATTGAGGAGATAGAAGGCATAGGAACTTTTCAATATTGACATAATTTATTATTATTTGTTTAAGATCATTCTATGTCAGATTGAATCTCGGACATACGCCTTCTAAGCGCTTCATAATAAGGAATAATCTGGTAAATGGTGTCGACGTTTGAAATGAACATCCTTCTACAACAGTAGCGCTTCAGTCCCAGCGAATCCATGACCTTTGCAGGATCCTCACCAGTCTTGACACGATTTGAATATTCTGAATGCTTGTCTGCAATAAGTCCGCCGCAGGTAAAACATCTTACTGGAATAAGCATCTCTTCTATCTTTCACTGATTCTAAGCATTATAAAAACCATTACCGTTTATACAATCGTAAAAATATTCCAAAGTTTATGTGTCTGCCTGCTTTTTATCTAACAAAAGGATTTAGTTTGGGAATCTGAATTATTATTTTTGTATTCTTCTTCTTCTTCTTCGTTATGCCCTCACCCATTGTCTAGGAGATATGTATACTGGACGCTAATTCAGTTCTGCAAGAATTCTTTGATGAAATTTCGGTTGAACAGTGGACGGATAAACAAACAAAAAGAATAGATGATGGTATCAGTCAACCACGTGGAAATCGATCTGAAAGTCTATGCTTATTCGACGCTCTTTGCTGGATAATTGTCAACCCGCATCTGAGTTTCTGCTAAGGGTATTGAACCTATAGTGCTGCCTTTACATGATGGACAGACTTTACCTAACCTTCCATGTAGAGATGATGCACACCAAAAGCAGTAGCTACAGAGAGCAAATTGGACTTGCTTTGATATCTTGTCAACATTTGCTATTGGACTATGATCTGCTATTATAGTTGTTGTAGTTGTCATTATTTTCGATTACACCTCGCCTAAGTTTCACAAACCCTATGTCTGGTGATTATAGACAGTTGTCTCCATTCAAAGAGAGTTATGAATATATATATATATTTCCTTAAGTTGATCTTCGGCGTCTATCTCGGATCTGTGCATATGCAGTTAAACTAAAACACCAAACTTCGAAATTCTAGCTTAGCATATGATGGGTTCAGGGGTTTTCTACTATTCAGAAGAATAAGGTTTTGCTTTACTTTCCTGGGGAGTGATATTTTTCCATAGTGAAACCAATACAGGAAGAGGAAATGCACATAGTAAACCAATCATGTCGAGCCTGCCAGAAAATGGCTACTCGCCATTGGATATGAACAACTAATTAAGATATCTGCAGCAATAGACCTACTACGTTACCCGTAGATCAAGAGCATACTCAAGGATTCAGTAGAACTTTAGGACAGCAGACCGTAAAATAGTTGTAATTAAAAATCATTATCTGGACAACAGACAGTATCATACTATATATGCCTACATCAGTTAGCCATAGGTAATGTGAAGGAAAATGTTGCTCCTTTTCCATCCTTATTGTTTTTAGCCCATATCCTGCCACCATGTGCTTCAATAATATTTTTGCAAATATATAGACCCAGACCTGTCCCTGAAAAAGATTTAGATGAAAACTTGGTAAAGAGCCTAGGCATTATCTCAGAGTCGACACCCGAACCACTATCGCAAACCTCGATAACGGCAATATCTTTACTATTATTACTATTGTTGTCTGTCTTCTTATCGACTGTTATCATAACAAAGCCCTCCGAAGTAAACTTTAGAGCATTATTTAGCAGGTTGGAAATTACCTGGGCAAGTCTGTTTCTATCTGCATAAACGGGCAAGTGCCTAGGTTGGTAGGTTATTTTTACATTATTTTTATGCTTGTGTCTATCTGTCAGACCATAAACCATCGATTCTACCTCTGCCGCAACTATGTCGTCGATTATGTTAATAATGAGATCATTTAGATCGAAATGCTCCTTATGCAATTCTAGCGATTGGCTTTCAATTTTTGTCACATCGAGTACATCTTCAACCAACTTTCCAAGTCTTTGTCCATTCCGTAGAATAACATCGATATATTCTTGGTTTTCTGCAATGCTAGCACTATTGTTGCTGCTACTATCATCATTTCTCATCTTTGATCTTAGGATTTCACTTAGACCAATTATTGGCTGAATGGGAGTGCGCAATTCATGAGCAGCGACATTGATGAATTCATCTTTCATCTTGTCCATTTCTTTTAATTTATTATACTGTAATCGAATAGTTGCTTCTCTTTGCTTTACGGTTTTGTTATATTGTATGCTTGATACCGCAAGGGACAGGATGATTATGAAGTAGCCTGAATTTTTAAGTATATGTGCGACATTGTGAGCAGTGTGGAAGTTGGTGCTCGAGTATGACATTATTATCTGCCCAAATACATCTATTATAAGAGCACCCAGTATCCCTTTGTAAAAGGCATCATTTACATTATAAAGCCTCTTTTTATAAAAGAGAAATAACGCAATTGAGAAAAGTATTAGTGAAGGATTTTCATAGGGCCTCGCCAGTGAATAAGGAATTGTAATACCTGGAAAGATTGTAGAGAACGATAGTGCTACTACGCCTATCGCCAAAAACGCAAGCACGAATAAAGATAGTAAAAGGCTGCGGTCTAATTTCTCCTCGCCATCTCTGGAGTGAGGCCTATTGAGAACCTCCTCATCATCCTCTTTGTTCCTGTCTTCATTGCTATTCCTAATATCCCTGTGCTCATCGTGGCGACTGTCGTATTTCTGCAAGTCGAGCTTGTTACTGGGAATATTGATGCTTTGAAGCTCTTTTTCTCCATCTTTTCCTTGTTGGTCATCCTGCTGCCAGACTTTTGGGGCATATTTTGCAACAGCAATAACGAGCATGGCTCCAAGAAAAGTTCGCCCTGCGAACCACGTCTGCGGTATAAAGTACGATAGAAAGTAGGTGTTGCCCACATATATGTACGAAAATACCGCGTGTAGAAAATCTATGACTGCAATGGTAGAAAATCCTATCCCTACAAAAAGACTGAATTTTTCATTAAGCGTGTAAGCCCTTGTTATGCAATAGAATGCTAGTATCGTTGAAAGTATGACTGCAAATATTTCAAAGTAAAAATGGTCCGCATCTGATACCACCCAGCTGTTAGGAGAAATAGTGGAAGCAAATGTAACTGCCGAGAGAACTATCGATGGTATTACAGTATATCTAAAATGAACAGAGCGAAGGAAGGAATGCATTCGCGTCTGGCTGGTTCCTTTTGTCGAAAAATCATCTGCTCTTTTTCTTTTTTCCTTGTTATCTATCTGCAAGGAGCATCAAAATATATACATAAAGATTAATTCTATCATTGTCCATCTATTTATCCTGCTGTGGTAGCCATAATGGATACCTCCTCTAGCAATTTTGAGTTATCTATTGGTTTTCTAACAATATGTCTTATTCCCCAGACCGGCGCTAAATCTTCTTTTTTATATTGTCTATAATACTCATCGAACTCACCAAGAGCTGTCAGAAAGCATACCTTGATGTCCTTATCTATTTCCAGCAACTTCTTGTAAAGATCAAAGCCATTCATCTTTGGCATTTTGATATCTAGAAATGCCAGGAAATATGCTTCCTTTCTAAACTGAGCAAGCGCCTCTTCCGCATCTTCAAAAGCATCGACTTGGTATCCATTCGATGTCAGGATCACCTTAATTGTGAAGGTGACATCAGGCTCATCATCTACAATCAAAATTTTTTTTCGAGCA
>DAINBL010000124.1:0-4491 GCA_036732945.1 Nitrososphaera sp.
TGACTAACTCACATTTTGAAGTCGGGAGTTGCTACTGGCAAACCTTTGGCTTTTAGCTCTTCTATCACCTTGGAATATTGCTCGACTGCTTGTTTTCTGGCTGTTTGCATATCATTTGAGTAAACATGGATTGTAGGCATAGCCAGACCCTTAGCAGTCATTTCTATTTTAACGCTGTATTGATAAAGATCGGGTTGCTGTTGTTGTTGTTGCTCGCTCATCTAGAGGCATCACCTTATTTAGATATATGATTCAGAACACTAAATATCAGTTTTCTCTTTGAAATTCTCTCTACTAGCAGGTTAGAACTGTTCTAGATAGAGTCGCAACCCTACGAGCATAGAAAAAAGCCAGAGAGCCCTGGACGGAATTGGAAAATAGTAAGTTGGCAATAGGCACTGCCATTCTAGGCGTCATATTTCCACAGAAAAGATAGACCTGGATTAGGAGCATACATCAAAGATATGGTTGATAGGATGGAATAGTATGGAGGTCGACCTTTTAGTAGCTGTTCAACAAAATAGACATTCGCCATTACTATTTGTGGATTATAAAATTTGAATTGTCAAATCATCAGTTGCTTGCTAGCAGAGTTGATCAAGCAAGAATTTTCAGTGATGTCCAGAATATCAAAACATCCTCTCCATAGATTCCATTTTCATCAGGTTACTAATAATAGCAAAATAGATACGCGGAGTGGGAACTTGTAGTGATATTTATGCTATACTGACTCGTATGCTTGCCTATGCATCTCACTTAGCTCTGTCTGTCCTTTCACTGTATCAATATCCTTCTTTTCCGTTGCCTTGTGCATTTCCTTTTCTAGATGTTGACGCCTGTCCTGGTCGCTTGTAAAAACAGCACCACATACAAAACACTGAAAGTCTGCAGTTATCTTCTTTTGTGGATCTTCTTCTGGCATATGGTAATTGGTCTCTTAAACATTATACATGTTTCCTACACTATCAGACGTTCTAAATGAAACAAGGAGGAGATCCCCGAAATGAAGCTCAAGGTTTTAGATGGAAGCGATCGCGGGGTAACATAGAGAGAGCCAAAGAAATGTATAGGAGGTTCTAATGGATTTTCTTGGTAAGATTTAAAGACAATAGCCTTTTTCCCGCGCAGATGTCTGCAAAGAGATAGAGTAATCATCTGCATCGTCCCGTCCGCTAACATCATTATCATTAGCTCGCAGTCATCAGTAATGACAATGCGTATGCTATCTCACAAATCGGTACAAGAGGGATATATCCTCTAGTGACTTACTTAGGGTCCTTTGTACTTATGGTAATAGTAGGGCCCCTAGCTATTGCGGCTTCCTCTTTCTCTCGTTTTCGCTCTCTGTGACTGCAATGTGATCTGTGAATATATCACCACAACTAGGCCCGCTATCAGGAGGAACATAAATACATACTCTGCCATTTGAAATGCTTCACCTTGATTCGGCCTTGAAAATCCTCCGCCAAATATAGTGCTAAGCGCGTTCGAGCCTACTGCCACCATGCCTGCTATCCCTATTACTATCAGTATTCCACCTATTACAGTCATAATCTTCTTATTCTTTATCATTGAGAGCAGACCCAATCCAGCACCGCTAACTGGAGAGCTTTTTCCACTGCCATCTCTGCTCCTATCATCTTTCTTAATCCCACTCATTTTTAGAGGACCTCTCCTATATCTTCGGTAGGGAGTTACTCAGTTAAGGATTATAGATAATTGTTATATTAATATCAACTACGTAATTATCTAGCTAACTCACAGAAAGTGAGAGCAGAATTCTATCTCGGAAGGAAGTTTCTACAGACATCGGTGTTAATAATCTACATACATTACTACCATACAGACAACTAAGGCTTCAGATAGGCTAAATTACTGACAGATTTACTATTTCAATAGATACTATAAGAGGTCTTCATCGCTTGTGCGGCAGATTGCCGACTCTGACAGACACTGATTTCAACGTGCTTATGCGATGGTCTGTCAAAATCCAAACCTACAAGATAGTCTCGCTGTCTTTTTCAAGGTTCTGGTGATTCTTCTTTTCTTGGATGTGCCTCAGGATGTTCTTTCCGTCTATGCACTTCCATTTCTTCAATCATTCTGAATTGCTGGCCGCAGACGTCACATGTCCTTGCTTTCTTTTTATGCTTCCTGCCTGCCAAGTAATCATATAGATGCATCAGATAGGTTCCAAATCCCCACATTCCGTCTTCTCTCTTGTTGTTTATTTCTCTGCATTTCATGAAATATAGCCGTTTAATGTCAAAATAGATCAGTTCAAACATGACAAATGAGAGAAGCAAGAACTTTCACCATCCGCTTTTGATTTATGTTAATTTGTACCATGCTATCTCAACTATCCTCTACTTGGCTGAGTGGACAAGGTAGTAAAATCATGATCAACAAAACAATAATACTGAGATATACGGTCTGGTCTGACTTTGATAATACAGTGTATATACAGTGTTGGTATTTTCCCTTCGGGACTAATACGTCGATTATCAGAGCTTATCTTGCAGCAGCAGCAGCAGCAGCAGACATCATTTTAGCCTAGCAAGCGTGGTCAAGCAGCAATTGATGATGCCATATATCTATCTCTCTCGCTCTATAATAAAAAAAGGATAAAAAGGAAATCTGAGAAATGATGAAAGGTGTTCAAGCGCACATATTGCGACCATGTTATGGCATGGCTTTTCTATTGCAAGTTTAAACGATGGTTGGTCTTAGTCCCATATAGAAATCAATCCTCGCTAAAGCAGGTGCCGATCAGCTGCAGGATTACAATAATTACTATGCCTTACAGTGTGTTCAACTAGCTATCGGATAGTATAGAGAGAAGTCTTTTTGGTTTTGAACCGACTATTACCTACAATATCCACGCAACAGGGGCCTCAGTCAACCAAAAAACTTGCTTAAGACGATAATCCTAAAATCAAAGTTGATCTTATGGTGTACGTTGCAACGACATGGCAGTAGAATCAATATTTCTCCATGTAATGATTTCACTTGGCATATTGCTATTTGCCGCCAAGTTAATGGCAGAACTGTTTCACGTGATAAAACTACCAATAGTCTTGGGTGAGTTGCTTGCTGGAATTATTGTTGGACCTTTTGCGCTAGGGGCTCTTCCGCTTGTTGATGGAGAACCACTTGTAGTCCTCGATGAAACAATCAGGCATATTGGCGAGATTGCTGCAGTTGTAATACTGTTTATCGCGGGGCTTGAAATCACTCCACGCGAGTTTCTTAGAGGTGGTGCTGCAGCATTTACCGTTGGGTCTCTGGGGGTCGTTGTACCTTTCTTTGTGGGATATTATGCATTTACAGCATTTGGAATTGAAGCATTGCAATCAATCCTGATTGCCACTGCTCTTACTGCAACTAGTATAGCCATCTCTATTCAGGTACTAACAGAGCTTGGCAAGATGCAATCAAAGGAAGCTCGATTGATTTTAGGTGCGGCCATAGTCGACGACATTCTTGCTATTGCTATTCTGTCTGTAGTGGTAACGATGGTTCAGACCGGCAATACGGAACCGGCCATCTTTGACATTTTACTTCTGATAATGCAGGTACTAGGTACTTTTGCTGCAATACTGATTATCTCCGCCCTGCTTATTCCGAGGATTCTACATACTGAAAGATTGTGGAAGTCTAAGGGAAGTTTGGAAGGCATTGTAACGGCTGCATTTTTTGCAGCTGCTGGAATTGCTGCATTTCTGGGGCTTTCACCCATTGTGGGAGCATTTGCAATTGGAATGGCTGTTGCAAGTACAAGGATAATCAAGCAAGTTCACGAATACGTTGACAAGCTGCAGATAATCTTTGCACCGTTGTTCTTTGCAATTATTGGTGCTCAAGTTGATCTAAGAGGAGTTAACATAGATGTCCTGTTCTTGGCAGGAATAATAATAGCAATAGCCGTTGTAACCAAATTAATAGGAACCGGGCTGCCATCACTTCTATTTCTCAAAAATAAGGCAAGATCAATGAGAGTTGGCATAGGTATGGTGTCAAGAGGAGAGGTTGGGCTGATAGTTGCAGGTGTAGGTGTCTCATCAGGTGCCTTGACTAATGATATCTATACAGCGGTAATAATCATGGTTGCTGCTACTACAATAATTACTCCAATTTGGCTCAAGATGGCCTACAAAAAAGAGCCGCCTCAACCTGCCCAAGTAAGCTCTAGTGAAATATGACATATCTTTTTGAGATGTATAGATATGCCCTATTCAACATTTCTTAGAATGCCTCTGCGAGCCAGTGCATAGCCTCGTGATTATTATTGAATTATTACTTTCATTGCGCTGATCATTATCTATTATCTTGCTCTTGCTCTTCCATTTACTCATTACTCTATCAGTCACTGTGAATAGATATGCATGTTCTAATTTTCAGATAATATTGAATGGATGGCCATTCATCTTGAAAGCCAGCAGTTGATAGTTCTCATATACTATCCTCATACTATCAAATATGAAGACAGAT
>DAINBL010000125.1:0-4489 GCA_036732945.1 Nitrososphaera sp.
TGCTGTCTGAGTTCTCCTCTAGATGCAAAGGACTTGTTACATATTTCACATGAAAAGCTAGCAGATACACCAGGAGTAGATTCCTCAGACTCATTTTTGAGAGAAGCTCCAGTACCAGTTCCCCGATAAGAGGAATCACCATGTATCTCTTTTTCATTTGGCATCCATAGAGAACATAATCCATGAGGAGCTATAACCCCCGATGAGCGGCCTAGTATATCCATACCTTCATCTGTTACAATAGCACAATGGTTGGGTTTGACAAAATATTTACAGTTATAGCAGAAATACCCTTTATGATGATCAGAGTCCTTAAACTGTTCTAATTCCAAATAGCGTGCAGCAATCTTTGGCAGCTTTTTTTGTTGTGTTGCTTCTTGTGGTATATTCTGAGTTGACATGAAACTCTCAGATTCTCTCGACATAATGTATATGAGACAACAAATTATAAAATAATAACTACTAGGTTGGCTCGACTATTTCGATAAACCATAAAGATTTTTCGCTTCAATGATGTCAATGATGTCCAATGGAAGACTAAGAGGCTACATGTTCTCTTAGCGGAAGGAGGCAGGAGTAAGTCCGATGGTCAATGAGAGTTTCATGAATGCTCAAATAATTTGGAGATATTTTTAAAGAATATAAGCAATAAATCCGATGTCAGAAAGGAAGAATATAGAGGTGTGTCATTACTGATAAGAACAAGCAATGACTGGCGATACCTTAGGCAAAAATTGATGGAAGCTTTGTTTGCTTTGCATTAGGATTTAATGGCCTCAAATTTACTAACACTGACATTTTTGTTTGTGTTGCGGCTCCATTGTCAGGTTGTTGTTGTACCCTCACTACTAGTAATCTTATTATTATTATTATTATTGTCATTGTTATTATCATCATTGTATATTTCTAAAGCTCTTGCTATTTTCTTTCCACCGTCCGTCCTTTTCAAAAGAAAGTTTAGTTCCTCTATCCCAAGCGAATGTTCCTCTCTTGAGCCATCTGCATTCTCGAATCGTAATATTAATTCATTTTTCATAGGGCTCTTTTCCCTTAACTTCCTTATAATTGGCGAATAGTACTTGGCAGTGATTTCCAAAAATATGGTCACCAAACTTGGATCGTATGCTACGATGTTGCTGTTGCCTACACTTATAGAACTTTTACTTGCGTCTATCACCAGAGCATCTTTGTCTTCAACTCTGATTGAAGATAGCTTGCTGTACAATGCTAGTTGAGATGGTTCATGATGTATTATAAGCTCAATCTTATCAAGAATAGCCCTGCCAAGAAGCATTATCTCTGGAATATCAGTAGCTTCAGCTATATCTTTTATTCCCAGTATGTCTTGTACTTTTCCTTGCTCGCTTGAAGTAAAATCTATTCTTGGCAGTTTATTATACTCCAGATAATGTGTTCTAGGCCTTGCAGAAGTGCCGGCAGCATTTGTAGCAGCAGCATCAGCATTATTGCTGTCGTCGCGGCTGAGTTCTGATATTCTATATTTGATGTGTATCAAATTATCATCTAATTTGGAGGGGTTATCTACAAGCACCACCAAAAGATTCTCTTTGCCATCAGTGTTTGCCGAGTAAACATAATAATCTTCAACGTTTACAAACCGTGGTGCTCTTTGATTCTTCATTTCTTTGTCAAGTCCTGGCAAAAAATCAAGAGATTTTTTTAGCCTTTTAGTTATTGGAGTCTTTAAACCCACAGGTATCATTATATCCTTCAGACCAAAATCTGATACCTTTCTTCTTTGGTTCCAAAATTCAATTTCTGTGCTCCTGATTGAGAGAGAATAGGAAATAGATGTAGCACTGTTCTCGGATAAATTGGAAACATTTTGCGGCAATGTGTTTGTGAGCATAATATTGTAGTGCTTATTATCTCCAAAGGTATTGTCAATGGATATCTGCAATCCCTTTTGAAGATTCGATATCATAACGTAAGGTAATTTTTCATAGCCCTTTGAAAGCAATTCATTCAAAGGTTCTAGCGCACTACTTAAAGATCCTTCAATTCTTGAATAAATGTATCTCCGATAACTATCAGACTGTTTGAGAAATACTTCCCTAGAATGTATAATGTTACTCCTCAGTGTACTACTTGCAATTACGAATGGATCAGCTTCGGTTGGAATGGAATATCGTTCTCTCAATGGCTCATTATACCTGATACCAAAATTGCCAAAGATATCTCCGAGGGTGCTGCTTAATTGATCTATGTTGGAGACAATTTCAGATTCCAAAGACTCTGCGTTAGCAAGTACTGCTCTGAGATGTTCAAAGTCATTGTGTGCTTGGAAAATGATATCAGAAAGGCTAGTAAAATCCTTGAGGTGAGATAAGAAATCTATGTTTTGCTCTAATGGAGTATAATCAGCATAAAGGTATCTTCCCCCTTTTCGAAAGTTATTGCCTTTGCCTTCTCCTGTTATCATGTTATTATTTTGCTGTCAAGTATGGCTGCCCATTTCAAGGATATAAATCAAATATTGAAATGGCGAATTGTGATGGAGATGGGTTCAAATTCCAGCTAATCCTACTCTCTCGTTTTATATCCCTATCAACTCTTCCATGATCTCGAAAGCAACTTTTTTTCTGTAAATGATCCGGTATCTTCTGAAAACCCATCTATTCAATGGGTCATACCCGACCTCAGTTATCTTCCTGAATGTTTCAAGACTCGAATTAGCGATTATAGTTCCAATGCCTAATTGTTTTTGTCTTATCTGACATGCTATCTTTCTGGGTAGATTGTATACAAAAATCTTACTATGTGCTCTTATAAGAATCTTATCTACATCATTCACTAATATTGAGTCTCTAGAAATTATCTTTTTATTTTCTCTTTGTTCCACTATATTGACCCTTACTGCAGCACCTGTCAGTATACTCAGAACCTGCTCTGTGGTACCTGTCTCGGCCAGTAAAGTCTTTTGAGCCAGTCCAAGCTTGATCCCAGATCTTCGTTCAAGTTCAACAATATTTTGCAGCATGAAGCTTCCAAGGTCGTCTTTTTTCAGAACTGCAGCTGCCACACTATGAGTGGTAGCGCAGAAGCGTTATGAAAAGATTATCCTGTATGCAAGCATAGATAGAGAAAATATTATCGTGCCGACACTGATGACCTTAAGGCCATCCTCAAGCCTCTTGGTCCGAGCAGGAGCGTCACCATTTCTTTGCTTTAACTGCTTATACGGTCGAGACATCCTGATCTCGGCATAGCTGGCGAGTCCTGTCAAGCATGCCACCGATAATGCGAGGATGCTGATCGAATTTGTCTGTATGATGTATCCGGCCAGCAGCGGCAAAGAGCCCCATGACACTGCAAACCAAAAGTCATTGTGGAAGAGGCCATCCCATAATTCATAATTATATGTAAACAAGAAGAATCCTTCAAGTAGTGCGATGACTGCTAGGAGTGGGACAAAGAATACAATATAATAGAGTCCGATGGCATAGGCAGCTGTAAGTGTTGCTATCATAATAGTCAACAGTTGCACTTTTGTGAAGTAGCTACCCCACGGTTTGATTTTTTTTGACCCAAGGCTATCCGCCACATGAGCGGAGATTCCAAGTGCAAATGTGTAAATCAATACAATTGCTCCGACCCTATCCCATGCTATCTCGCCAGCAAGCATTGAGCCAATAATGGCAAATGAGACACACATCCCCGTATAGGGTAGAAACAACAAGCCAACAAAAACGCGAAATCTCACAGGGCCAAACTTGGGCACGAACCATTCATTCATGCGCGTCTCCTTGTCTGCACTCATGGCTTTTGAGCAGAGACCATAGCGGAAGTGCCTGCGGTGTAGGATCTGTAATTGACGTTCTGAAATTTTCTATTCTTTAGCGCACGTAGTGTCTGATCAACCCAGTCAGATTTTTTTATGACATCATCCAGCTGCCCAAAAACAACCTTCCATGGTGTAACAAACCTTCCTGCGAATCCGAGTAACGCAAAATATATGTTCCATAGATTGCGCATGAGCCCTATAGGATAAGTGAAATCATGGAATACCACAATGCCACCTGGCCGGAGTACTCTCCAGCATTCGTCAATTACCTTTTGGATGTCGACATATTTGGCGAGATAGGAGGATACTATCGCGTCAAACGATTCGTCTCTGTAGGGCAGGACTTCGGCTGTGCCCTGCGCTATAGGCGCCTTCAGCTTGCGCTTTGAGGTGAGAAGGTATTCAAATGTGAGGTCAATACCTGTCACGCTTTTGCCTCTCTCTGCTAGCATTGAGGATAGGATGCCAGTTCCGCAGGCAAGTTCGAGAATATGGCTTCGGTGGCCGGCTGCCCTTATTATCTCATATTTCCAGGCAATGTCCTGGCCAAACGTCGCCAGCCGCAAGACTAGGTCGTAGCTGTCGGCATTGGTGGGGGTAAAGAAGCGCATTGCCTGCGCATGACCCTCATGAACCAGCATTATCAGTGCTGTTACAGTCCCACCTACTTTTATGTATTGAAAA
>DAINBL010000126.1:0-4411 GCA_036732945.1 Nitrososphaera sp.
TTCCTGAGAGATACGCTTCTAGGGTATTTTTCGAGCTAATTGTGAAATTGGCGGTAGAGACTAGGGCAAGAAAATTTCCAAATATCCTAAAACGACATTGATTAGGTGTTACATTCCGGATTTGTTGACAACGAAATGAGTCAACGCTTTCTTTATTTGATAACTTATAATTTTTTGTCTTCTTATCCGTTATCTGGCTCCTTAGACACCCCTTCAGGTGTTGCTGTCGGCACCTACGGCAGTAATTATAAAAACATCTAGGCGATCAGTGATTTTCTGTCTCTACATCCCAGGTTCTTCTTTGATAAGAAGGCCGGCGCCGCCGTCTTTGACGTGGATGCCCATCATTCCAAGGATAGGCACTGCATTCTCTAATCCTTCTCGCTCGATGATATTCCTTGCCATCTTGAGCCGATAAGGCGGGGGCCAGTGCTGCCCTATCTTGTATTTTCCACGCATGTCTTTTGGGATAACCTTGACTACAGTAACTTCATGTACAGAAGGCATGTACGCATCAAGGGGTTCATATCTACCCTCCTTTTGATATTTTTTCATCAATGCATTGAGCGCTAGTGCTTTTTCCTCATTGCTGTGGACAATCTCTGCCTTGCCCTTGATCACTACACTTATGTATAGAGTATCTGCCTGTGAGGCATCACTTGGATGAAAATAATAAGAAGGCAGGAAGCAGATGTGTTGGTCTACTTCAAATCCCACGTTAGGATTACGCCGAATGTTATCTATCTTTTCTCCAAAGGGGTGAGAATGCATGTATACTACCGCATTATGAAAGACGAAGTTCATGGGGATGACCTGCGGGTATCCATTGCTATCTAGAGAGGCTATTCTTCCAACCGGCTGGCCGTTAAGAAACTCTATCATTTTATGCTTTGAATGTATTTCATATTTCCTGACCAGCTGCATCTGTAATGATATTGTATACACGGTCTTTGGTTAAAAGTTATACGGCAGTGTGTCAAAACACCACTGTGAAAAGAAGGACGATCCGATACGGGGTAGCTGGGTGCATAATCGCTCTTGTTGCTGCAACCATGTATGCAATAGTAAGGCTTTATGTATTTTCGCAGCGCGTGGATTCGTCAATACTACTTGTCAATGTCATTGGGTTTGCAGCCATCGCATGCATCTTGATCTATCTTACAAAGAAAGAGAAGGATCTTGAAGAAGAGGAGCTCTTCAAAGATTAGAGCAGAGTATATCTCGCAGATGACATATCGGTGTGGAAAGTCAAAGTGCGAGCCGAAGGACTCCTTCAGCCGGGTTAAATTGCATATGTTGTCGCATCACGTATCAATCTCATGAGGGCATCACTGTTTTTTCTGGTCTTCTAGTCCTAGACAAAAGTGCTTACTCACCTTCTCTAATAAACCCTCAGCGGGGGGACAGTGATTTGTTCTTTGAAATGTTCTTTTGTACGGGAATATGTTCAGCGCTTGTCGCATTAACATCCTTTCTAGTATAAAGAAGAAGCATGTAAAAGGAATAGATAGCAAGTTTTAGTAGCTGTTAGCGATAGACAATATTGATGCAGGAAGAGCGCATTAAATATCGAATAAACCAGATGACGGAAACTGGTGCTAACGTGAGCCTTGCACTGAGTGAAGATGTTGATCTAGAGCCGGTATCCCAACAGCAGATGATACTTGAAGCAGTTGACAGGGCTGTCACAGATAAGGACGTAAAGGAGCAGATCAAGCCACTGCTTGAAGCTATTCTCAGATCTCAGCCGCAGACACTGGTTAAGACCTATTCCCAGACAATCATCCAAATAACGATGCCAAAAAAGCGTTACGAAAAAATCGGCAGCCCACGCGTAGGAGATAAGCTCCTGATAGACATCAGGAGGGCATGAGCTGTCTTTCGAGCTCTTCAATTGATTTGATTGGGAGCGAGCAGGTATAGTTTTTGCAAACATACGCAGTTTCCCCTCCTCCTTGAGCTTCGCGCCCCTTAAAGGCCGCATAACGTTGTAGCGCCGCAAGTTCGCTTGTATGTACAATTGCGTTTATGTTGTTCGGAAGGAACTGGCTGTTAAGCCATGTTACTAGGTCAGAACTGTTCATATTGGTACCGTCATCGCCAGTAATTACTGTCACCTCTACTGGCTCTTTCACATAAAGGTAAATCGAGTTCAGCATTTGGCCAAAGCCAAAAGGATTTTCAGCGGCTGACCTCGAGCCAGCTTTCATTATCCTGACTGCTCTGTCAAGGTAGCTGTTATTTTGAGAATAATGGTAGAGCCTTAAAAGATTAGATGCAGCTACAGAGTTGCCGCTTGGGGTCGCAAGGTCATAAAAGTTCTTTGTCCTTGAAATTAACTGCTCGTGG
The DNA here is from genome assembly GCA_036732945.1 of Nitrososphaera sp. GTDB lineage: Archaea > Thermoproteota > Nitrososphaeria > Nitrososphaerales > Nitrososphaeraceae > Nitrososphaera. Next base: position 2,350 of record DAINBL010000126.1, read on the forward strand.
TCATCAGATGTAAAGAATAGGTTGCCTTCCTTCTCATCCCAAAAGTGCTGTAGCATGAAATCAGTATACATGATCGCTTTGTCAAGGTATTCTTGTTTTGAATTTACAGCAAATAAATCAAGTAGGCCACTGATGTAAAAAGCATAGTCTTCAAGATATGCGTTTAGTTTTGATTGTCCGTCCTTAAAAGTACGCTTGAGGCGTCCCTCATTTGAGGCGAGCATGTTTTCAACGAACTCCACTGCCTTTGTTGCTGTCTGCAGGTATTTTGCCTCTCCACTGATGGCAAAGCCTTTTGCAAAACCAGATATCATAAGCCCGTTCCATGATGTCAGAATCTTTTCATCTCTCCCGGGCTTGACCCTTTTCTCCCTCTCAGCAAGGAGCATGGTTGAAGCATCTTTGACTGTCTGGGCCATGAGTTCGGGCGTCTTTTCATATTTCTTGGCAAGACTTGGTATAGGCACTCGAACATTGAGGATGTTTTTGCCTTCGAAATTTCCCCCTTGTGTCACGCCATAGTGCTCGCAAAAGATGTCGGCGGCTGTTTTGTCGCTAATTATAGATTCGATCTCTCTTTTATCCCAAACGTAGAACTTGCCTTCTTCTCCCTCGGAATCGGCATCTTGTGCAGAATAGAATCCACCGTCGGGGTGTTTCATCTCCCTTATTACATAGTCAAGCGTCTTGCATGTTATCTGCCTGTAAGGCTCAGCCTTGGTAATCTGATAGATTTCACCATATAATTGCGACAGGAGCGCGTTATCGTACAGCATCTTTTCAAAATGCGGTACAAGCCATTTTTGGTCCGTGGCATAACGGGCGAAACCTCCGCCAAGTTGGTCATGAATCCCGCCTGCAGCCATTCTGTCCGCCGTGAATATGACAAAGTCCCGAAAGCGGTTAATACCTGAGATGTCATAATACCTCGCCAGGAACATAAGGTTCGAAGGATTTGGGAATTTTGGGGCATGTCCAAAACCGCCATAAATCATATCGCCCATTTGAAGCAGTCCAACTGCAGCCTCGTCAAGTATAGAGCGCTCCAAGCTTGTTTTCTCCATTATCTCGGCTCGTACAACCAGATCCTTTGCAGTCTGCGACAAAGCATCTGTGAACTCGGTGCTTGCTGCCTGGATCTCGTCAATTTTGTTCTTGTAGGCTTCAGCGAGCTGAAGTAAGATGGTCCTAAAGCCCGGCATGTTGTAATGGCTGCTGCCGTCTTTTGGAAAATAGGTTCCGACATAGAAGGGCTTTTGATCGGATGTCAAAAAAACGGAGAGGGGCCAGCCCCCCGTTCCAGTGGCAAGCTGACAGGCCCGTTGGTAAATGTCATCGAGGTCCGGACGCTCCTCTCTGTCCACCTTTATGTTGATAAAGTTCTCATTCATTATCTTGGCAACTTCGTTATCCTCAAATGATTCATGTGCCATGACATGGCACCAGTGGCATGCGCTATAACCAATACTCAGGAAGATTGGCTTATCTTCACTTTTTGCTTTTTTTAAAGCCTCCTCTCCCCAAGGATACCAGTCAACTGGATTGTAAGCGTGCTGCAGCAGATAAGGACTTGTTTCCTTTGCTAGCCTGTTGCGCTTGCTGCTGTTGTGGTTGTGGTCTGTGCTCTCGTGTTGCATTGACGACATTTGCATCCCTATGCTATATAGATATTGTATTTTTGAAAGCTAAATCCTGACTAGTTGGAGCAAGTCTATGAATTCCTCAAAAATCTGTGCATTGGCATAGGTATTGTGGTAATTTGAAGCACAAGACCAGCCGTGAAAGGGCTCTGCTCAGCCAGTCGATCGATTGCAGCCTACCAAACTCTAAAGGTGTAAACACAAAATTTTCCAAACTTTTTATAGTATTTTATGTTTACTGTTGAATTATATCGTCATGGGGGAAATTCTTCCAAAGGCTTTATTTACCTCCTGCCGGTATCCTTAGGTATTAGAACGCTGGTATTTGGTGGGATATTAGATGGTTTTGACGTTTGATGCTTGAGTTCGAAAAGGTTTATATCAGTGTACTGCAAAAGGATGGATGCTTCGAACGCAATATG
>DAINBL010000127.1:0-4339 GCA_036732945.1 Nitrososphaera sp.
CCATTGTTCTCATCTCAAAGCCTCCTGCAAACTCGGCAATTACCGTCCCGAGGCCCGTATTGCAGGCAATCTCTGCGTGGTGTGCAACCTGCGCTGCTTGGCTTCTACTGAGACCTGTGTCAAGAGCTTGATTGAGCGCATATGAGAGGCTGAGAGCGGCCGCACCACTTGAGCCAAGCCCAAAGCCAATTGGGATTTCAATATCGTGCTGGATACGTATAAAGTAAGGTCTATCTGCAAGTTCAAGATATTTCTCAATAACCCACTTCGAAACTTCTGCATTGCGACTTTTAATGCCGTTAAACCAAATCTGGTATTCAGGTTTTGTGCTCTCATAGAGATACGCTGTTGTTGCGATACCTCTATCGATTGAGAATCCTGCCCCTTTAGAACCTCTATGCAAGGGGTTGAAACAACAACAAGTGTCGTCAGGCACTTCGAAAAAGCCTGTTATGTGACCTGGACTGAATGCTTTAGCCACACTCAGAGGCTCCTCGATGAGCTCTGTTGCCATAGGAGTATTTATAAAACTTCGAAAATATAAAAATAATGTTTAATTAGTTTAAATGGGCTTAAATATGTTATATGGTACAATATGCGAGACGCTTACAGCAGATAGGCAGCAGCATCTTGGTCTCACTGCCAAGCCCTTGGATCAAGAGCAACAAACTGAAGAAAGGAAGCATTGTGCCAGTGCACATCAACCGTGACAACTCTATATCGATCTTTCCTTCCGAAGACGACGTGGCAGACAAGATAAAGGAATTGACGATTCCATATTCGTCGGTATCCATGGACATGCTCGTCAATCAAGTGTACGGTGGGTACCTGCTTGGGTATGATATGATACGGATCAAGGCAAGCTCGCAGATTTCTTTTGAAGATTCCGATAGGATTAAGAAGGCTATGCGAAAGCTGGTCGGCTTAGAAATAGTTGATGAAGACGGGTTCCATATATCTGCCCAATTTTTACTTGATGCAGATACATTGGATGCTGAAAAGATACTCCGCCGGATGAGTGCAATGGTTGCAGGAATGTACCGCGACATGCTTGAAGCCATAAAGCTAAAGGAGAATAGTGGTATCCGGAAAGTGATAAGCGGTAGGGACGACGAAGTCGACCGACAATATTTCTTGCTTGTCAGGCTGATCCGAAGTGCTATGATGGATCAAAAATTAGCAGGAAAGCTCGACCTGAGCAACATTGACATCCTTGACTACAGGATTGCGGCCAATCTTCTGGAGAGCGCCGGAGACTATATCGTTGATCTCACAAATGCAATAGATCTTTCACACATCAAGGCAATAGATGAGATAGTCGAGGCTGGAGTACTTGTAGAAAAGATGCATGAAAAGTCTGTTGCGGCATTTGTAAACAAGAATAGGTCAGAATCAAATGCTGTGGTCAAGATATATGATGAATTCATCGAAATTATAAATTCCATCAAGAGCAGAGTAGATTCAAAGAATCTAGAGTCGACAGTTGCAGTACTGAACCTGATACACTCCATGGACAAGATAGCGCGCTGCTGGGTTGATGTTGCCGATCTGGTTAAGCCTGTGCATCTCACTGCCCCTCTCAAAAACGCATAATTAGTGAAATTGGATATTTTGGATATAGCTTGCAATGATGGCAGCGAGAATATTTCGATATTACAGGGCGGCGGATCGCTTGAGGCCTTTGGCTGCGGGGTGTTTAAGGCCTTTGCAGAAAGCAGAGTCATGATAGACATTCACGCTGAGGAGATCTATAGGGGGAGTAAATGCTGCAACTATTGCTGGCAGTAACGATATGCAGCCTGAATTTGCACTCGAATGATTGTGGCCTTGAGCTGGCAGAAAAAACTCGGTCGATCGTGTGCCTCCGCTATCTCGTCAATACCTCTCACTTCTACCGTCAATGACTTAGGAAGATGCTACAGCCGTTACTACCAACAGGCAAGCTCATCATTCAGGCAAGCATTATCCTTCTACAGCTCGGCATTATATGGCAACAGTATGATGTTTTGCTATATTGGAGGCCATAGTATGCGATAAAATATCCAAAATATTTTCAACTCTCTGAGTGGACATACATACATCTGCGATCGCTTGCCTCTTGCCTCTATAGTTGAAAAATACATCAACTATGACAAGTTGCAGCTTGGAGGAAATCCTAAGAATCGTCTGTACATCAGAGTCTTTATAGTTGAAAAATATCCAAAAAAAGATTGAAAGTTTGCGGCAGAATCTGCCTGAAGTGTTGCACAGGGCCACGGGATATTATGTTCAGCGATAAGGCCTCCCACAACGCGACATCTAGAATTCACTGAGGAATTATACAAAATAGTCGAAAATGGTGTCAATCCAAATAAGGTAGACAGGCAAAAGTTGGACAAGATTCACAGTAGTACCAGAAGATGGTGGAAGCGGATGGGACAGAGCTAAAGAAAGTAATCTACATTATAAGAGAAGAGCGGTTCCATTATCATATGAGAATACAGACCTTACGCCGGTAGGATAAGAACCTCATAAAAGGAGGGGAATCAAAGACGATACAAGCGTTGCCGAAAATGGGAGTCTAGATGGAAAGCCCATTGTAGTCTATTTCGACTTCAAACGATTGATATCCTGCTGCCTTCACACGCGATGCTATCTTGGTGCTCTCCTGCTTGCTCTCTGCAAGAGCAATAACCGCTCCTCCTCCACCTGCTCCAGTTATCTTAGCTCCAATGGCACCGGCCTTGCTGCATATCTCTATTATATCATGTACCTTATGGTGCGATATGCCGATCTGCTGAAGTAGGATTTGGTTTTCGTTCATAAGTTCGCCTATTTTGTCAAGCTTTCCCGATTCTATGGCAGTGCATGCTTGTAAGCAAATGTCACTAGCTTGTTTTGCAAGGCTTTCAAACAGTAGCTTATTTGTATCCTTAAACCTCTTGACACCTGCCACAAGCTCTGAAGTAGAGTGCTTGACCCCTGTGCTTGCAACAACTAGGGAAAGCAATCCTTTTGTCTCTATGTTCTTGAAGTTTTTTGATTTGCTGTAGTACTGCATCAGCCCGCCAAAGGTGCTAACATAGCAATCTGCACCGGAAGTTCTCTTGTGAATCAGCTTCTCTGACCGGATCGCAAGCTCGCATACTTTCTGTCTGATGGGATTTTTTTGGAAAAGCGAAGCTACAGCAGCCACTGTTGCAACACATGATGCAGCAGAGGATCCAAGACCTATGCCTGGAGGTACTTTTGAAGAAATGCAAACTTCTATTCCTATCCTCTTCTCATTTCTTATCAATAGAACCTCTTTGATAGCACTGTATAGGGGATCCAAAACTGCTTTTGATTTCATTCCCCCTTCAAGTGCATTAAATTCTCCATCATTGCTGTATCTGCCAGCTACTCCGATGTCGGATCTAATGACTATCTTGTCTTCCTCTTCTATTGTGGTGTAGGTGTCAACAGATACACGCTTGTTTATAGCCGCAAGTATAGCTGGGCTCCCATATACGACGAAGTGCTCGCCAAAAAGGATTATCTTAGCCGGTGCAGACGCCTTGCCATGGCTCATATGTGCCATGAGTAGTATCATTTTGAGCGTGTTCCACGCTAGTTTTATTCGTTTGTTCATGGGGAACGTGGCCGCCTGCGGCCACAGCGTTTGTATTTGCAGCCACGCTCGTCATAACATAGCCTTTTTCAATCAAAAGTGGCAGTTCGACACCATAGAACTGCTTAAGCTTCTTTCTTAGTTTGTACCTGATATAGCGTTGCTGGGTCTTTGAAATCTCCCTTCCTGTATTAACTAAAAAAATCCTGTTCTGTTTTGCTTAGGAACAACTTCTTAAAGTAAGAAGAACAAGGTTGCTTTTATCCCCTTTGTTATTTGAATAAACTCTTCATAACATTAGAGCATAATGCATTAAGTCTTATAGACCCCTTTGAAGAGATGAAGAAAGTCATGCCAAATAGAAGCAGAATTGAGATAATCAATCACATTCTAGAGGTGGCAAGATGCTTATAACCAAGAGATGCCAGAAATGCGGCATGCTAATAGACGAGGGTGATTTGAGGTACCATGCAGACCTCCGCCGCAATAACATGTCATCATGCCAAGAAGCCCTGCTGTATGAGTCTCTGCCCTGATTCGTCATTACTTTTAACTTTCAGCGATCTTGTTGTTGTTGTTGTTATCAAATAACTATCTAAGCTAGGTTCTTCCTTCTCGCTTGAGATTTAAACCGAACAACAAAGTGTCTAAAAACAAGTTTATGTAACAGCGTGTTTGTCCCTTATTCAGATGTATCATATGAAGGCATTAATAGCATACTTAAATTTGAAATGATTTATTGAAGAAAAG
>DAINBL010000128.1:0-4331 GCA_036732945.1 Nitrososphaera sp.
AATATTTCCTCATATTACCCTTTGGAGATAGCAAAGGTCTCTATATGCACATATATACATATGGCAACAATTGCCCCAAATGCAGGCTGATGATTCTTTGGAGCAAAGCTGCAATTTACTGTTCCTTTTCAACCGGCTCTATATGGCATTCATGGCCTCTATGCTCCTTATCTAGCTGCTGCGCCTCTTCGTTTGATATCGGAAACTTTTCTTCGCTTACACCATGCTTTTCCAACAGCACCTTCCCACACGTATCGCAGATGAGTTGCATCAAAATGATACCCATTTTGGTAAGGTCAGTCCAGATGATAATTTAGACTATTCTGCTAGCCTATTATACTGCGCATCCTGCCAAATATTCCTTTTCTGCTCTTTTCCTTATCCTCTACTGATTTGAAACATTCAGAGCATAGAGCGCGTAGATTGGCTGGCCTGTTGTCCTTCAGAGAGCCATTAATGTGCTCAAATTGTGGCGGCACACGTGGACTGAACTTTGTATTGCATTTCTGGCACCGGTTGCGGGCACGCTCAAGCACGGTCTGCCGGATAGCAAGTGTTAGGTGCTCATACTTTTTCTTATCATAACTTGGAGTGTTTGCGTCACCGAAAAATGACACGCGTTAAATAGCATATAGCTGCAACTTATGTCTTACGATCGCACAACAACTTTTAAGCTGATTACCAAGCCTTCCAAGCAAGGAAAAAATTAAGAGTAATTAGGATGAGAATAAAGAGAAGGATAACAACTACTCCTGCGATACATAACCAATAGAATTTTTTCATAATTCCCTTCTTATTCTTGCTGCAGTCGGTCGGCCAGTATGCATACGGCCAGGTAAATTGACTATATTTCCTCAAGGAGCTTTATTTCTTACAATATTTTAGCACTTCTTGCTACGGCATAGACATGCTCTTTCAGGTCGCGCTCATAAAGAGAATTCATCTTTTCAATGAGCGTCTGGCGTGCCTGAGCCCTTGATTCTTCCGTGCCGGCCGAGAGGGCAGCCGCAAATATATCAGGCAAATTCTCTTTTATCCATCCATCAAGCACAAGATATCTGCTTTCGTTTATCCATATGACCCGTGAGGTAGCTTGGTCGACCTCTTCGTTGAACTTGCCGGTTTCAACTCTGTCGATCAGCAAAAAGATACAGTTGTTTGGATCGGGGTTGCTGAGTGCATCGCTTGGCTGCCCTCCTGCCCTGCCAGATTCGATACGTTCTATTAGACCCAGCGGTCGGACATAGGTGCCAACAACATGGACTCTGCTGCCATTCACCGATCTGATGCGACCAATAATTATTTTGTTGTGTCTTGTGTCTTTTTGCACTACAAAAACATATTGGCCTGCCTTAATCGCTCCCCTGCGGCTAAACATCTGTTAGAACCCCAGCTTCCAAATTATATAATGTTATCTCGACCCACCTCTTTGTATGTATTATGGTTTAAAGGATCATAAGTTTTTCATGATCCATTAGTTCGCACCCCAAGGAATTGAGTTTTGGCTACATAATCCGTTAGAATTACATTTATTAACACTGTCCAATAATGTTAGACAAGCCTATGCAGAGATTTGACGAGCTAGATATGAGGATTTTATCTGAGCTGACCAAAGACGCAAGCATTTCAGTTCCAAGGTTGAGTAAAAAGCTTAACGTTAATGCTTCTGTACTTTACAGCAGGATAAAGCGCCTAACAAAACGGAGTTTGATTAAAAATTTCACAGTGATCGTCAACGAAAATATGCTGGGGATAAATGTCAAGGCGACAGTTGGCATAAACCGCGATCCGAAGTTGAAGGAACCCATTCATGAAGAATTAATGAAAATTCCAGAAGTAAGATCGCTCTCTGAAGTTACCGGTAGGTTTGACATGATAGTAAACATAAGTGCGCACACGCTAGAGGAATTACATAATGTCGTCATTGCGCGTATTGGCAAGATAGAAGGTATTCAAAATACAGAAACATTCGTCGAGATGCAGAGGACTGACAAAGAACCCCTCTATACTGTCCATCCGTCGCTTTCAAGGTACTGACAGATATTTTATATAACACGGCCACCGTTTAGAACATGAATTGTCGCTTATACAGCGCAGGGTTACAGAAATGGTTCAGACGCTCAGGCTAGCGAAGAAGACCAGCAAAGACGATTATCTGCAACACTTGCGCTTAGTCATACTTGGCCTCCTTGCAGTAGGTGGTGTTGCTTTTGTCATGAAGCTAATAGCAGAATTTGTCACATTTGGCACGGGAGGCCGGTTTGGGTGATAGCAGCAGCCAATAGGATTAAAATACCATCCCTTCCTACCTGTAAATATGGAGAGCAAGATAGACAGTAATAACATAGTCAACCATGTTACTGCTCCACGTTGGGACGCCGAAGTGCTCAAGTCAGATGTACCTGTATTAGTTGATTTTTGGGCAGAATGGTGCGGTCCATGTAGGATGGTGGGGCCAGCAGTAGAGCAGGTTGGCAAAATCATGGCAGGCAAGGTCAAAGTGGCCAAACTAAACGTCGATGAGAATCAGGAAATTGCAATGAGGTACAACGTCCAATCAATTCCTTCGCTTTTGCTGTTCAAAGGCGGCAAGGAAATATCAAGGACTATAGGTGCAGCGCCAAAAGAGAGATACCTAAAGTTCATCGAGGATGCGCTTAGGTCCTAAACTGAGTGTTTTTTCTTTCTTTCTTTCTCTCTTCAACGAAAGCATTAATACGTATATTTTGATGTCTAACACATGATAAAAGCCATTGGGAAAGAAGGAACTCGCCGCGCTATTCTCATCTAACCCTGACAGGTACTACAAAGTGTCGCTTTTTGACAAGATGGGCTTTACTCGAAAAAAGTGTGCCAAGTGCGAAAAATTCTTCTGGACGCTTGATATTGCAAGGCATTCATGCCCGGATCATGAAAATTACAGTTTCATCGGAAAGCCACCGACAAACAAACATCTAGACTACGTCAACGCATGGAAGGAGACTGAGAAGTTCTTCCGCTCAAACGACCACGAGATAGTAAGGCGCTATCCTGTCGTATGCCGTTGGCGAGAGGACCTATATTTCACAATAGCATCAATCGTTGACTTTCAGCGAGTCATCGGCAATCAAGTAGTTTTTGAACTACCAGCAAACCCACTTGTAGTTCCACAGATGTGCCTCCGATTCAATGACATTGAAAATGTTGGACTGAGTGGTAGGCACTATACCGGCTTTTGCATGATAGGTCAAACATGTAATGCCGATGCTCCAGGTGGCTACTGGAAAGATAAATGCATAGATCTTGATTTTGGTATGTTGACAAAGGGACTTGGCATCAAAGCCGAAGATATAACGTTTGTCGAAGACGTATGGATGGGGGCTGGCGCGTTTGGATACTCATTAGAATATTTCGTCCGAGGTCTGGAACTTGGCAATGCCGTATTTACCGAATTTGAAGGTGATGAGAACAACTACCGCGTCATGCCAAATAAGATAATAGACATGGGCGCAGGGCTTGAGCGCTTTTCATGGATAACAATGGGTACGCCCACAAGCTACGACTGCTCCTTTGGCCCTATAGTTGGCAAGCTAGTGGACATGACAGGAACTGACAGCGATCAGGAAGTACTGTCTAAGTATTTTGAATTGATATCATTAAAGCTTGATAACACGATGAGCATTAATAGTAGCAGTAACAGCATCAGGGATTTGAAATTGCTAATCGCAAAGGAAATGAAAATCCCTGAGGAGCAGCTGAGCGCTTTTGTTGCGCCCTATGAAGCGATATACACGATCTCCGATCATATCAGGACTCTCGTATTTGCGATTTCAGATGGGGCGCTTCCGTCAAACGTAGGTGGAGGTTACAATCTAAGGGTGATCCTTCGGCGAGCGCTTTCGATTCTTGAAAGACTTGGTTGGAAAAACATTATCAGAGTCGAAGATATTGCCGAATTGCACATCGACTACCTTAGGCAGATGTATCCAGAACTTGAAGAGCACAGGCAAGATGTCAAGACAATCCTGCAACTTGAAGCTAGTAGATACTCCAGTTCACGTGAGCGCATGAACTCTGTGGCAATGTCGCTCAAATCCAGCAAAAAGGCTAGGGAGCTGACGGTTGATGATCTTATTAGACTATATGAGTCAGATGGCATAACTCCAGACTTTTTGATGGAACAAGAAATTATACAGAGTGTGCCTTCAACATTTTATACAAAACTTGCGGAACTGCACACAAGTCAGATATCAAGCCAGGATTCAAAACCAATCCCTGGGCTGGACGGTCTGCCATCCACAAAATCGCTATACTACCAAGACGAATCAATACGGCATTTTCATGCAAAGGTG
>DAINBL010000129.1:0-4322 GCA_036732945.1 Nitrososphaera sp.
ATAGCTAATCCAAATTAGAGCATTTTTGTTTAGACAGCTTGTTTTGTTCTGTTCTTTATATAGCAGAAGAGTTGGTAAGCACATTGCCTGACATAAATATGCCATCATATTATCAAAAAGCCAGTAAAGAGAGAATATTTTGTCAGTAAGATAAATTCAGCGCTTAACAATAGCACTATTCATTTTGATAGCTTAACTGCATGATGTAAAAACTAACCCAACATATATTATTCTTTTTGGTGTGAAAGCTTATAATATCGTGTTACATTTGCTCTAATGGGATCTTAATACTTCCTTTAGCTGACGTATCAGCTCTTCGCTTCTAAATGGCTTTTGGATAAAGTGCTCCTTATCTACTGTTGGATGCGTATCAAGTCTTCGGAATTCCTCATAAAACCATTCGCTAGCAGTTAAGAAACAGATCTTAACATTGCTGTCTATTTCCCTTATCTTTTGATAAAAATCAAAACCATTGATCTTTGGCATCCTAATATCAAGGAGTAATAAGTCATAAAATCCAAGTTTAAAATTAGACAACGCCAAAGTAGGATCATTATACGAATCTACTAAAAATCCATTATTTTCTAAAACAATTTTTATTGTGTAAGTGACATCCTGCTCATCATCTACCAGCAGGATTCTCTTATTCTTCTTATCGTCATGGTGGGTCGTTGACCGCCCTTCCCTCCTCATTCTTCTGCTTTTTGCTGTTCATTCATACCCACAACTGGCAGTGTGAAGTAAAATGTAGCTCCTTCGTGTTTTCTGTTTTTAGAATAATTATTATTATTATTATTATTCTCAGCCCACATCTTACCGCCATGTGCTTCAATTATACTTTTTGATATGAACAATCCAAGTCCTGTCCCCTGATATGATTTTGTAGCAAACTTTGTGAATAATCTTGGCATCAATTCAGGATCTATGCCAGTACCAGTATCTTTTATAGACACAACCACTTCTGCTTCCCCTCCTCCTGCACCATCTCCATCATCCTTTCTTTCTATAGTAGTAACTGTTACAGTACCTTCTTGTGTAAATTTGAGGGCATTATCTAGCAGATTAGAAATAACTTGTATCATCCGCTGTCTATCTGCTTCTACCAAGGTAATGCCATTTCCAGATTCGTATATCACTTTCACATTACTATTTGCAATTTGCTTTCTGTAATGCTCTACAATACTTAATATTAGATCGTTTAGATTGAACCTCTCTTTTCTTATCTGCAGTATTTGGCTTTCAATCCTTGTAACATCCAGGATATCCTCTGTAAGTTGATGTAATCTGTTTGCATTTCTCAGAATAATCTCTAACATTTCTTTTTGTTGTTCTTCTTGTATCTGTCGTTGTTGCCCCTCTTTTGCGTTAGAATATAGTAATTCAGAAAGATTAAGGATTGGCACTATTGGTGTTCGTAGCTCATGAGCTGCTATATTGATGAATTCTTTTTGCATTTTCTCGTTGCCCTTTAGTTTTTCGTATAGTTCGGTCTGTTTCCATAGACTTTCAAACATTGAGACATAAGACAAAACGCCTGCCTTGCTGTTAGAGTATGTCGATAATCCTATTGCTTCTTGGAATGTTTTCTTGCTGTCATCCTTTAGCTCCATAACCAAAGATACTTTATTGTCCACTATGAGAATAGTTGCTTTTCCACTTTCTTCATGGTCAATAAATCTCGTCAAGATGTTGCTATTGTCATGTATAAAGTTACGGATTGATTCATCATTTGGCATCAAAACCTTCACTTGACACTTTTTGACAGCAGCAGCTTCTTGGAGCAGAAATAATATACCAGCTTTGTCTTGCCTAATTAGTGCACTAGTCGTAGGGAACACTATTTTTATTTCCTTTTCAGCAGACATTATCAGCCACTGAAATAGTTCTAATGCTTGTCGTGCATCATAAATTACCGCTATTCTTTGGGGTTCACTCTCTTGTTCAATTTCTTTTATTCTCTGCTCGGCAGGTACTGCTTTATCCCATAGTGTTTCAAAAATATACTGCTGTTGTCCTACAATTTCCTTTGAATTGCTGTAGATTAGCTTTGGTATAGGCAATCCTTCCTTTGTTGTGGTAGCTTCTATATACTCTGTTTCACTCATTCGAAAATTTTCATTCAAGTGACTGATATGGCGCACTTCTGCATATTGCATTAGATCTTTACAATGTGTGAGATTATCTTTGGTGATGTCGGTAACCCATCTTATCTTAACTCCTCTGCTTTTCATATCTTCATAGGCATCTCTAAATATTGTCATGGCAATAGATGGAGCTGTTGAATTGGCACAACCATCGAATTTTTTAGAAACATTTGAGAATAATTCCGACATTCGCTTGGTTGTAACTTCGGCTCCAATCAGCATTTCTGTCTGTTCGTGTTTTTTAGTTCCCTCCTGATTACTCTGTAAGACATCTTTTTCAGCATGGATCTTCTCTGTAGACATTGATCAGGATACTGATGTCATATGAATTATATATATATCTCTCGGAAAACATTATGATTTTGTTATATCGAAATATCATAATATGGAAATATTTTTACATTTAATAACCCTATATTGTTATTTATGTCCTAAAATAGGACCAAGAAGCAACTTCGCTTGACGGTACCTGGCTACGAGCATGCAAAAAGAAAAACAGTGGCGCAGGTGGGATTTGAACAGTACGGTTCTCTATTTTCACTAAATTCCCATTTAGATAGATAATAAAGAGCAGAGCAGAGAAAGTCGCTACTTGAGCTGAGGTCGTGCGTTCAAATCTCATCCTGTTATTTTTTTAATACGAGGAAACTACGGTATCAAAATAGGCTTGTTTTTAGTAAATGTCCGACAGAAAGCCCAGTAATGCTAATGCCGTATCCCACCGTTTGTCCTACATAAGTTGAAGTTTTACAAAAAGCGAAGAGATGTCTATCGCCTTGGTTTACATGATCGCAAAGGGAATGATATGTTATCTTGTCAGACCCTGATACTTTCTCTAACCTTCTTAAGAAAATGTGCATTACCTACTGGCTTCTTCAGGATATCAAATGACTTTACACCTTCTAGTACTGTTACCAGCTCTTCTGTCGCTTCTAAAGCGGACAAGAAAATTACTCTCAATTCTTTGTTCGTTGTCCTCAGTCGCTGATATAGTTGAAGTCCATTCATGGATGGCATCCTTATGTCCAAGATTACTACTCCATAATGATTATTGTATTTTTCTGCCGTAGAAAAGGATTCCAGTGCTTTGTACGGGTCAGAGAATGCTTCTACATTACTAAAACCGTCATCAGCTAGAAGCAACTCAAAAAATGAAAGTATATCGCAATCATCATCTACCAGCATTATTCTGCACTGGTTTTGTTTTTCTTTCTCTGACAAAATAATATCACTCTTTGGAAAGAGTTCTAGTCCATCTTCGCTTTTGAATGGATTCTTTTTTATGCCTTCTTCATCTTTTTTTGCTATGTGCTTAGCTATATGTGTTAATGAGTATAGTGGATACAAACGATTGGCAACATGGTATCCATCTATTTCTTTGAATAGATACTCTTGAAATGACAGAGATTTCATCAATCGATATAGTTCGTCGCCTATGACTATTCCATTTGGTTCTGCCTTTGAATTTATTTTTGCACAAATGTTCATAGTTGAACCAAATAGGTCTTTAGCATGAGAAGATGCCGAGGATGCAATTTCTACTACTCCATAATCTACACTAACCCGATAACTAATTGGGGGCAGCATTTCTAAATGGAGCTTCATGTTAACAATGTCGCGCGCAGCAATTAATGTAGTAGAACACTCAAGCACGTCTTTGAAAGCATCTCTGTTGCCGTGATCAGAGGTTAAAGGATAATAAAAAACCAAAGCGTCGCCCATATTCTTGATTATCTCTGCGCCAAAATTTTTTGCTATGGTGGACATGGCATTTAGAAATATCGTGTAGTATGCCTTTACCTCTCTTGCATTACCAAGATTCATTGTAATAGCAGTGGAATCAACTATGTCAACTACAGAAACACAATAGTTGTTGGACCTGCCAAGGAAACAAATCTCATTATGTTCGACACTTTGGGAAGTGTACTCATAGGAATTACAAGAAGTAGAAGGCGTGAGGCGAGAGTGACTATCAGACTCATCACTGTGTAGAAACTGGATTGCTAAAAGCCAACACTTCCAAATAATAATAGTTAGTACGTGCTTATAATGTAACCGATTTATGCCTTATAAGGTATAGTTATACGTTTGCGCTATTATTTATGCAAAAAAGATCAGGATAGCTGCCTTCCTTAAAGAGGGCTGCTGCTGAGCTGAGGTCGTGGGTTCAACTCCCAC
>DAINBL010000130.1:0-4321 GCA_036732945.1 Nitrososphaera sp.
CTATAGTGAGAAGTAGCACCCATATATTGCTAGAGGGTGCCCCGTCAGACCTTGACGTGAGCGAAATAACAGTAACCCTCAAGCAGCTGGATGGCGTGGTAGATGTCCATGATCTTCACGTCTGGACAATCTCGACTGGCATGGACGCACTAAGTGGGCACGTAGTAGTACGCGACCAGATGTTAAGCGAATCAAGCAAGCTCTTATCTGAAATAAACACGGTGTTGGCCGAGCGATACAATATAACCCATACTACGATACAGCTAGAGCACGAGCAGGAAATATCGTTTAGGCGTACAATCAAATGAGTAGCAATAATTTTATGCTTTGGCTGGGGGGCTTTTTCCAAACAGTTTGGCGTTAATATGATTTTACAACTCGCTTATGTGGAATTTAGACATACACCCTGTGCATTCATAAATCTCGTCGCCAATTGGCCCGGAGACATTGAACTTCACAATGGTGGTGCATTTGGGACATCTACCATCCACTCTGCGAGACTTTCTTGCAGGCCTTACGAGAGTTTTTCTTCTTCTGCTACCCATACACATGCAAAAGAACTCTCTGCCGTTTTATAAATTAAGATGTACTAATGGATAACCTTCTTATTTCTTATGTCTAGCATTCTAATTTCTTGTTCAGCTCAGCTAAACGTCTTCCCTTTGGTGTCAATTGATTGTAAACTGGATAATTGCCCTTTCCCTGTGGCTTCACCCTCTTGCGTTTGATATAACCTTCTTTTTCTGCCTGCAATATTACATGGTGAAGATTATTGGCACCTAACCTCTGGAGCAGTATACGAGTAGGCAGTACATTCCCCTTTTGCTTGATCAGGATAGACAGCAATCGGAGCATTGCTCTGCGCTTGACCAGCAATCGTAACGTTTCCTTATCGACTTGCAATTGCGTCAATAAATTCCTGTTTAATAGGAATATATAATAGTTACATTACCGTATTTTGAAGGCAACAGCTGGCTAATGCGCGTTTTTTTCAGCTATAACATACGTCCATCTTACTGCAAGAAATTTTTTGATAATCGAAAATAACTGAACAGAGCCTGCTAATCTCGCTGCCATTACCTCGCTACTCTTTCATAGTTTAAGGTAAGATCGGCAATTACCAGCAAAAATGATGCAAGTTCAGATAAATTCATAGTTTTATACCTTGAATAACTCATAGGTCAGTTATTGTTATATTGCCTTGCAGATGAAGAAAGATGAGATGCTTTTGCCTCCGCACTGCTCAGCCAAGGTTGAGGGAGAGGAATGCAAACTGGCTCCCTCATATATCATCTCAGTAAAGTCCCATGAGGGCGAATACATGCTTGCAGTGGTATGTGACGACCATAAGAGCGTGCTTGAACCGCGGCTAGTTGCAATGCAAGAGGCGAACAAGATACCACAGGGCAGTATACACTTTCAGCCCGTTAAAGCGGTGGTCACTGACTGTGTAACCGGTATCAATGAAGACTATATTGAGCTCAAATCAAAAGACAAGAGTATTATAGAATTTTAGCTAGATCTCTTTTTTGTGTGGCGATTATTGCCTTCATTGTTGTCTTCTTTATGATCTTCTTCTTCATCATCATTATTATTCTCCAGCGCCCAAGGAAACCACCTTCCAATTATCCTTGCCCAATCTATCCTGAGCGAAAAATATACAACGACTGCAAGCACTATGGCACTCGCTATTGCAGCTATGATTAATGATGTCGTGCCTGTCGTACCTGATGATAATATGTTTTCGACGAAAGGTCTCCCAAGAAAGATCGAGCCCCAGACGATCGTTTCATTCATCAAGAATTTGCCAGCAAATGTGGCTGTTGCAAATTTCCATGGGTTGTACTTGGCAAGCCCAAGGGGGATATAGACAAGATCGTCAGGTATTGGAGTAAGAGCCGCTATAAATGCGCCAAACCAACCGTACCTGCTTACTAGGTTTTGTAATGGACGCATTCTCTTCTTTGTCTTGTCGCTCAGAATTTTGCGGCCATAATAGCTAATAAAAAAGATTATCGTCTTTGCTGCCACTATGCCAAGCGCACTGATAATGGAGATTAGATGCGGATCAAAATTGGAATTAAATGAAGCAGTTATTAAGACTGGAAAATAAGGAATTGGAATAAAAGGAATTAGGCTGGACACAAAGCTGATGAGGAGGATGCCTATGTATCCTAGTTCACTTCCAAATGGAAACAGATCTTCAGGAGTTACCAATTAGTATGCCCTTGCATATATTGCTGCCTTTTTGCTTTCCCGACCGCAGTAAATGCAGGTGGCCTGCTTGTCTTTCTGGTCAAATGGTATCACCCGGATGTCTGCACCTGTCTCTTCCTTTATCTTGGATTCACATTGTTCTTCGCCACACCAGCCGGCGAGAAGAAACCCCCCCTTATCCTGGATTATCGACTTGAAGTTCTCAAAATCGACAGGTATGAAGGTGTTCTCATTGAGAAATTCAGTTGCCTTTGCAAGCATAGTCTCCTGTATCCCTGCCAAAAGCGAGGTTGTGATACTTACAAGGTTGACTCGCTCTGCATGCCTTTTTTCCTTTGTATCGCGCCTGACAAATTCAATCTGCCTCTCTTCGATGTCCTTTGGTCCAATATTGATGCGCAGCGGGACTCCCTTCATCTCCCATTCGTTAAACTTCCAACCAGAAGTGTATTCATCTCGGTCATCCATATATGCTCTTATGCCAGCGCGCTTTAATTCAAATTCTATTTCCTTTGCCTTTTCCTTGACCATCTTGGCGTTCTTTTCCTTGTGTATGGGTACTATTACTACTTGTACTGGTGCGACATGTGGCGGCAGAATTAGACCCATGTCATCACCGTGAACCATTATCAGTCCGCCTATCAGACGCCAGGAAATTCCCCATGAAGTCTGCCATGCAAAATGCTCCTTGGTATCCTTCCCAAGGTATTTGATCCCAAACGGTTTTGAAAAGTTCTGGCTGAGATTGTGCGATGTCCCCATCTGGAGCGCCTTACCTTCGACAGGCATCAACCCTTCAAGAGTCGTCGTGTACTTTGCACCGACGAACTTTTCGCTGTCGGTCTTGTATCCTGCTATCACTGGTACAGCAAGGTAGTTCTCTATAAAATCCTTGTAAATATCAAGTATCGTCATGACTTCCTGCTCTGCTTCTTCTTCAGTGGAATGTACGGTGTGGCCTTCCTGCCACAAAAACTCTGAAGTCCTAATCAAGGGTTTCGTCGATTTAATCTCGGCTCGAAGGGCTGAGTTCCAAAAGTTAACCTTGAGTGGCAAATTGCGGTAGCTTGTTATCCATTTTGCAAATATTGAATATGCAAGCGTTTCAGATGTCGGCCTGAGCGCTAGCTTTTCATCAAGCTCCTTATCGCCTGCTTTGGTAACCCAGAATACTTCTGGTGTAAAACCTGCAAAGTGATCCTTTTCTTTTGCCAACAGACTTTCGGGTATTAACACAGGCAAAAAGCCATTCTGGTGGCCCGTTTCCTTGAACCGCTTATCGAGGATATCCCTTATCGATTCCCAAATTGCATAACCGTATGGGCGAAGTACAATGAATCCTTTGACAGGAGCGTAGTCCGCAAGAGCGGTCTTGAGAACGACTTGGCTGTACCACTCACTAAAGTCTACATTTTTCTTGACTGTTATCCCAACTGATTCTTTTAGAGAATCCACGTTGACATTGGCAAAACGACTAGGATTTATGAAGTTTATTGTATGATATGTTCTGTAGTCGCTTCCAAAAATTGCTCTCGCCTGTGACCTTATGACAGCTTGCCATTACGGAGCTCATGTTTCACACACATTTATACACATACACAACTCATACACAGATATACAGAGAACTGACTGATCTCTTTATTGGCCTCCCCGATCTTGTCCTTCATTCATCAAAATAAAATGCTCTCCTTCTTGGACGGTTAAGAGGCTGTCTTCCTTTGAAAGAACTGTTGGTACATGTTCTGAGTCAGCTTGAGATCAGCAGCTTCTTACCATATGCTGAAAGCCGATGTAACCTCAAGTAATTCATTATCAACACCGTGCTACAGCATCAAGTGCTTGATAAAATTCTAGCCTCGCTCTGGACAGGCCTCATCCCATCACAAGCTAATGGTAAATCCATATCTACTAATGAAGAGTTCCCTTCCATATCTTTCTCTCCTTTCTCTATTATTAGAACCGATTTATGAAGCCGTTATAAACAAGCTGGAAACTATGCCAGCCCTCTTGTAAAAAAGTATCGGTGGCTACAGGGGGTCGCCTTTACAATAAACCTTGCCCATGGGCCTGCTGAAAAAGTTTTTACAGACATAGCATTGCAGAA
>DAINBL010000131.1:0-4316 GCA_036732945.1 Nitrososphaera sp.
GTTAACTCTTAGTGTAAATAAACCCACCATCTAGGCCTCAGCGAAGTGCCAGAAATATTTTAGAGTCAAGACAACTAGTTCTGATATAACAACCACGCATCACCTTTAAAGAACAACATAAGCAGCTTCATCTTATAACTTCTTCAATTGATCAAAATGGGAAAAACAAGTCAACGTTTGGATACAACTTCATTTAAATTCTTCCTCTAGTATCTCACGCCTCTTGTTCATCTGAAATAGATTGTCGGCTCTCTTAAGTGCTTCATCTCGAGGTCGCCTGAAGACCATCGATTGAATAAGCAGATGGTTCTCCGGTATCACCATGCCTGTCTGGTCATCAGAGTAAGCTATTTTGACTGTGTCATCTTGAACTCTCAAGATATCTTGGTGAATATGCACCATGTTCGTATCCCCGTGGGGAAATCCAAGCTCGAGTGCTTTTTTTCTGACGTCTCCAGTGCCCTTGGCAGAGCCGATAATTGCGACTCCAAACTCGTTTCGGAAGCATTCTAGTATGGCATCTTTAGTCGGCATTACCCCGTCGCCAAACCGGACAAACATCTGGTGTAAATGCATCATTCTTGACGGTACCTTGAAAGCATCGACATATAGGTTAGCATTTGGGATAAAGTCCTTGACATCGTCTTGATGGTGAGGATTCCTGTCCCATTCAATTGAGTCCTTGACGGCCTTGGTGTCTTCGAGGTCTGCCCACCTTCTCACAAGTTCAATATCAAAGCGTTTGATCCTATCGCCAAACTTTTGAATCAGTGGTTGCATTACCCTGCCCATGCCGGAGACATTGCAGCTGCCTTGTATGACATATGTCTTACCTGCAGCCCTGTCATAGTTGACACGTGAGTTGTGAATCATGTCTGCTACTGCCCGATCGCCATTCCTTTCTTCCCCTCCCTGAAATATCGCAGGCTTATTCATAGGCTCATACAAGTTCTTCTTATTATCGTACCCCGCTCCTTCCTTTGCAGCATCTACCACTAAATCACAACGCTCAACTGCCTCCTCAATTGAGCCTGTCACGTTATAGCCTTGTTCTTTGAAGCTACTGACTGCTTCCTTCGGCACGTAGACATCGTAATGGTTTTCCAGTGCCTCCTTCACCTTGTCATCCATGCTATATTTTGCGATGCCGACTAACTGGATCTCTTTGTCTACTGCGAGCGCGCTTGCAAGGCGTCTCCCTATATTTCCATAGCCATTAATGAAAACCCTAACCAAAACAATCACCCGAGATTTATTGTGAGGTTCAAATAGTTTGCAGGCATTATATAGATTCCTAAGCCTCTAGCAAATTGAGCAACGCAGTAGGCTTAAATACGGTAAACGCACCCACAATTATGGAGACCATGCAAAGAGGCGGTCGCTTTTGGCACCTTTAAGGGTCATATTCTAGATGTTTCTTTAGCCTCAAGTGGGTGTTTTGGATGAAAATACTTGTTATCGACAACTATGACTCTTTTGTATATAATCTTGCACAGCTATTGGGAGAGCTACGAACTGAGCCTACGGTTTTAAGAAATGATAGGATAACACTAGAAGATGTTGTTAGGTTGGATCCTGATGCGATAGTGATATCTCCAGGTCCAGGTCATCCAGCAGATCGCAAGTACTTTGGTGTGTGTACAGATGTCATCGCAGAGATGGGACACAAGATCCCTGTCTTAGGGGTCTGCCTTGGACATCAAGGCATTGTCCATGCTTTTGGTGGCAAGGTCATAAACGCCAAGAAGATAAGGCACGGCAAAACAAGCCTGATACAATATACTGCCGACAGGCTCTTTGAAGATGTTGCAAACCCATTCAGGGCAACACGCTATCATTCACTTGTAGCTGATCAGAATACCTTCCCATCATGCCTTGAGGTGACTGCTAGAGCGCTGGATGATGGCGAGATAATGGGGATTAGACATAGGCAATACCTTATGGAAGGCGTGCAATTCCATCCGGAGTCTGTGCTCACTGGTGAAGGCCGGAGGATACTGCTGAATTTTATATCTATGGTGAAAAAATGACCGTATCGACTGATTTGCGACTAGAATTAAAAAAGCTGGTCTCAAAGACAGATTTATCGGCTGCAGAAACCACTCGCGCCCTAGATTCAATCCTTGCTGCAGCAGTTCCGGACACTGCAGTTGCGGCTTTTCTTGTCGCTCTAGCAATGAAAGGGGAGACATCTGACGAGCTTAGATCAATCCTTGTTTCGTTGAGAAACCACGCGACTAAGATAAGGCCTCAAGTAAACGGACCTCTCATTGATACCTGCGGAACAGGCGGCGACTCAAAAAAGTCATTTAATATTAGCACTGCAGCAGCCATAGTGGCATCTGCGGCCTCTGCCAAAGTGGCCAAGCACGGTAACAGGTCAGCTTCTAGCCTCTGTGGCAGTGCAGATTTTCTTGAATATATCGGCCTTGATCTGGCTGCCCCACCCTCAAAGATTCAATCTTGTATCGAGAGCATTGGCATAGGATTTCTCTTTGCTCCACTATTCCACCCATCAATGAAAAATGTCGCCTCGGTAAGAAAGACTATTGGAATTAAGACTGTGTTTAACAAGGTTGGACCGCTGAGCAACCCTTGTACTAACATATCCGGTCAACTCATTGGAGTGTTTGAGCCACAACTACTAGAAGTTTTCTCTGAAGTATGCGCAGGGTATGTCAGTGAAGCAATGATAGTTTATGCTCACGATGGTTTTGACGAACTATCAAACACTTGTCAAAATGACATCTATTGGATTTCAAGCAGCAATAACACAACGAGAAGGATACGCCTTCATCCTAGTGCAGTAGGAATGGAAGTAGCGAAGCCAGAGCAACTGATAGTAAATTCAAAAATAGATTCAATTATGAGCACTCTGCATGCAGTTTACGGGACGGGTAGCAGAGAAAAAAAAGATATTGTAATCCTTAATGCTGCTGCTGCGCTTGTAGTGAGCAAAGTTGCCCCCAATCTTAAAGAGGGCGTACAAACTGCAAGTGATGTCATAAAAAGTGGCAAAGCGAGGGATAAGTTATCGCAAATGATAAAATATTGTGGAGACTTGGAAAAATTAAAAGAGGCAGAGAAAAAGTTCTCTCTTCTCTGACCTAATCGTCCTCCTTTTCTCTTGCTGTCCTTTTCTTCGGCGTTTCTGAGTCGCTGTCGTCAATGCCCTTTTCATTTACGGTGAATCTGACATCAGAGTATGGGTGGTATGGCGAGTCAATTATCTTGGCTATTCTGTCGTTGCCAGCCTTGCGCAGGTATATCCTGTATGTTGATGCATGTCCGATTACGTTTCCACCTGCCGGTTTGGTTGGATCTCCAAAGAATGTGTCTGGCGTAGACTGAACCTGGTTTGTAACAATGATCGCCACGTTGTAAATCTCTGCAATCTTCACAAGTTTGTGCATGATGCTGTTGAGGCGTTGCTGCCTGTCTGCTAATGTGCCCCGACCAGCAAACTCGGCCCGGTGGAGCGAAATGATGCTATCAATTATTATCATTTTGGCCTTAAAGTCGTCGATGTATTTGCCCATCGACTTGACTATTAGCTCAAGATGGCTGCTGTTATAAGCCTTGCATATTGCTACTTTTTTCAGTATTTCACTTGGGTCCAGACCTCTTGCTCTTGCTATTTGATCAACTCTTTCCGGTCTAAATGTTCCTTCAGTGTCAATCAATATGGCTCCGCTACCAAGCCCGCCTTGCTCTATCGGCTGCTGAGCCGTGACGCATAGGGTATGGCATATCTGTGACTTGCCGCTTCCAAATTCGCCGTAAAACTCTGTAATTGCTTGAGTCTCGATGCCGCCAAGCAGCAATTCGTCAAGGGATTTTGATCCAGTGCTGCAGCGCAAAAGAGACTTTCTCTTTTCAAGCTCAATATCGGCAGTAGTAAATTCATTGTCAAGGATGCCGCTCTCCCTTAACAGCTTTTGCGCTGCCATAATGAAGGTAGCAGCAGTTTCTTTTGAGCCGCCCAAATCTGTAGCGAGCTCCTCTGGTATTGCTGTCGCCAGCTCCATAACTGAACTTATTCCTGCTTCCTTCATCTTGCGGGCTGTAGTTGGCCCTATACCTTCAATATCCTCTATTTCTAATTCAGCTACATTTCTTGACACATTTGTCATTGTATAATAATTTTTAGAGGAACTATATAATGAATGGTGCACTGGTGGGGGAGGGGGCGTATCTCAAAGACCAAGTTTTTGGATTCTGTTGGGTTCTTTGTCATGAGCTCCCCTCTCCTAGAGCAGAGCTATTGGCTAAATACTTCGATCAAGACTTGCAAATTATAGATGGATAATGAGGAG
>DAINBL010000132.1:0-4306 GCA_036732945.1 Nitrososphaera sp.
ATGCAATTTAGTATTCAGTATTAGTTCTTCTATAGACACAGGGCCAGCAGCAATGTGATCAAATAGTTTCATTTGCCTCCCTATGTGCACCGTCCACACGCCGTAAAAGCCGACCGAGTATTGCCAGAGTCTTGCAAAATCCGCTGAGCGTTTCTTCAAGTAATGCAGCCCTACCTATTCCATTGATAAATCATTGCAGGGAACCTTTTTGCATGGGTTCATTGTAAATGAAGGATCAAATAACTTCTTGACAATTGAAAAGAGAGAAGTGATGCTCTTTCCGTACACCATTTCGATATATCTTGTTCGCGCAAGTCCATCGCCATGTTCACCTGTTATAGTGCCCCCTCTCTTTATCACGTGTGCGAATACTTTATTTGCGATATTGCGCATCAATTCAACTTCTTTTGTCGAGGCAGTGTCTATAAGTGGCCTTGTGTGCATGTTCCCATCACCTACATGACCGTAAATCACATAATCCAGCTTATTTTCATGGTAAGTTTCCAGAAGATTGGCAGCATGGTCTACAAGGCAGTATGGAGGAACCACCGTATCCTCTATTAACCCTATAGGCTTTCGACTGCCCACAGTAAGCTTCATGATACTGTTGAGTGCGCTTTTTCTTGCCATCCACATCTTGATTATACTCTGCTCATCAGAAGCGTATTCAATTACAGAGCATCTGTCTGCAAGCAAGAGCTTGCAGGCCATCATAGACTCTTCTACTTTCTTACTGCTGCCGTTCCCTGCAAATTCAATAAATAGCAGGCAGCCGGCTCCAGATGCTTTGTCATTATTAGACCTCACAATGGTATGATCTAACATTTCAAGTGCGACGGGAGAAAACTTCAGGATCTCAGGCACTACTGAAACAGCACTTAGGAGGTCTTCAAAGCCCAGCACCATCAAGCATCTATAGGCCGGGATATCTAGAATGTGAAGCTTTGCAGCTGTTATCACGCCAAGAGTGCCTTCAGAAGCTGCAAAGACCTTCTGTGGATTAAACTTATCATCAATAACCGCGTCCAGCCTGTAGCCACAAGAATTCTTAGTCACGCTGGGATAGCGGTTTCTAATTTCACGGATGTGTAAAGCAAGTAATTCTCCAAGTTTTTTCATCCTATCATCATATTTGGCTGCGCTTGCAAAACCCAACTTGCCGTCTGCATACACCACCTTAATTTCTTGAAGAAAGGAAATAGTGCTGCCGTAGCCCAAAGAGTGGATCCCGCTAGAATTGTCCGCTATCATGCCTCCTAGGGTACAGTAGTTGCTGCTGGCCGGATCAGGTGGCAGGAATTTGTTCTTCTTTTTTAGCTCTTTGTCGAGTAAGCCTTTCACGATACCTGGTTGGACTGTAACGTAGTCATTATCAATCTCAACTATGTTATCCATGTGCTTGGAAAAATCAAGAATCACTCCATTAGACAAAGACTGTCCAAGAAGCCCTGTGCCTGCCCCTCTTGCAGTTACTGGTATATTATGGCATGTACTATATTCACATATTCGTTGTACATCATATTCGTCTGCAGGGCAAACTACTGCAGCCGGCTCTATCTCGTAGTGGCTTGCATCTACAGAGTATATGAGTCTGCTCCAGCTGTCTTCAAGAACCTCGCCTTTTGCAATGCAAAGCAAGTCACGGGCTATGTTCATGACATAACCTAGCGGGACAGATATAACAAATTTTCCTGACGCAGATACATGAGAGAAAACAATAATTATTATTTTCTTATTTCCTCTTAAGGAAGTCATCTTGATATACATCATGCTACAGTCCGCTATTGAGGAAGGCGCCAGTTAGCTAATGCCGATCATCAATCCCTATACTTCGCAAAACCTAGATAGAAGATGTTATCTTGATTTTTTATAATCGGGAAGGCTTGCTAACTTATCAAAGCACAAGAGAGGTTGACGACTGCTTGCTTTAGGGCAAAACCCGGTTTAGTCAAACAGGTTCGTCGCGTTGCTGAAGAAATGTCGCAATCAATAATACCGGGCACAGCTCAAAATCCTGATAGGGCTATGCAAGTAAACTTAATAGCTCCTTCTTCTATGTCTTTTGTGTTGGTGCTAGCGGTAAAGAGCAATAGCGATAAAGTAACGGCGGCATGCGCTTTTTGCGATGCAAAAATCGCGTTTGGGGAGAGCGTTTGTCCCAACTGCATGGAAAAATACAATATCAAGTCTTATGATCTCGGCAGCGACGGCTGTGGTTGTGACAGATAAGAGAATAAAAGGGGTCAGAAATTGGTATTAATAATCATCAAATCATATAGCCACCACATCTTCATCCCCTGCTCTAATGAATACTGATTCCATCCATTATATCTTACGCTTTTGATGAAAACGCATTTTATTTTTTTCGCTAATCCTGCTGCGCCGATGGAACCTTCAATTTCTAGTCTCTAGAGTTGCTCATCTTTTGACAATTGTTGTTCGTTGTTAAAAAGAGCATATACAATGAAACCACAAGTGCAGAACTAAGTTAACAGAAGGATAACAAAGCAGCTAATATAGTTGCGTGATAAAAGGGGAACATATAACAGAACACCGGCTATTGGCAGCCTCGTGTCGTGACTCCCTATCTGCATGGATATAATTTCCTCGTTCATATAAGGCCTATTTATGGAATAATCAACCGATATCAACCCATATCCTTATCTTGCTTTTCAGGAGCGGTTGGCCATCATGAAGATGTTTTTGATGACGACGCAAGCAACTGTGAAGCCTACTTTAGCTTTAACAATAGCTATTTTTCTTTTTAGCAATATAACCATAGGTAATGCTCAAGTCCTATCCAGCCAAGCCCCAATTCCGGATCAGCAAGATGGGACGTTTGAGAGCCTAAGTGACAGCTTTAGGATAACAGTACCTGAAGGGTGGGTAATTGAAGACGTCTATAATACTGATACCGATGCATTATTGGGGGAGATGCAGCAAGGATCCCGGCTGCTAGCACGACTATGCCCCCAGGACCAAGCATTTGCTGATAATGATGGCGCATATAACTGCGAAGAAGCTGACGAGAAGATAGACGTTCAACGATATCCTAGCCTAGCCGATGAAGCTGAGTTCGCTTCTAATGCCAACAGCAACACAACAAACGAGAATTTTCTCAGTTATTATATGGTGAAGCTCCAGAAACTCGGTTACACTGATATCAGCATTCTAGAGAACATAAACATGACGATCAATGTTATCAGTGCCGATACGAATAATACAATAGCAATAGTGCCAGCCAATTTTATAGAAATGAGATACAATAGTGCCAATTCCGTTGACACAAAAGGTTACTTCCTGTTAGCGGCAACAAATGCTACATCAAAAGCGGGGATGGTATCAGGATATAGCCTCTCTTATGACGCCGATGCAGCGATACTGCCATCTGGCAGCCCGCCGGAATTAGAGCAGATATTCCAGAGCTTCGAGTTTGTCAAGGATGCAAGAGCAGGCCGGTTTGACATGCAAGGCGAGGATACAACCAATTATGAGAATCCTGCTGCTATACTAGGGATACCAAGGTGATATCCTCGGGATATACTGTAGTTCAGGGTTGCTGGTTCGGAGCAACCTTTGGTTTTCTGGTACCTCAAGAAGCAGCAGTGGCAATGACGCTGACACAACATCGAAAATGAGAGCGGCAACAAAAGACAACAGGCTTATGACATGAACGTGGTCTACGTTCTTACTATGAAGTATATCAGAAGGAATTTGTCACATTGAAAAACCCAAGAACAATGAACATTAGGTCTGTTGAAATTATTGAAACATGTTAAGGTTAGTTACTTATATCCTCCACTTGACTAGCCTTCAAAAAGCCTTGAGCTATAGAAAACCCATCCACACTAGATAGATTTCCTTGCCATATATTAGCGCCGAAGGGCTGCGAAGCTTCTGACGGGTAGATCACATTGTTATCGCGATCATGTAATTTGAATGATTTCGTTCTTCAGACTGTTCCCCTTTTGCTGCATAAATTGTTTAACCTATTGCAGGTATGGAAGTCCCATTTCAATTAAAGAGGTGTACTCGATAGTAATTGAATTCTCCAAAAAAAGCGGAAATTTTATCCGAGTATTTCTTGGAACTTATCATATCTCCTGCTATAATCAATCCATTAACACAGGGTGTTAGGTCGACACCTGCCTCAGTTTCTTCTAGTATTTTTATAAGGTATTCCAATAGTTCATCCTATGATGGCATATTTTATATAATATTGAGCTTGTACGACTGTAGCATTCTATATCCCCTCAGTTACCAGCCTGCCAAATGTCCAGCCATGTTACTAGAACTATATATATAT
>DAINBL010000133.1:0-4292 GCA_036732945.1 Nitrososphaera sp.
CTGTTCAAGAAGAGCAAAAGACAGGTGACAAGAGGATAGAAGAGATAAACAACAAGCTTGACGGTGTCAAGAAGCAGATAGATGAACAAAGAACCCAGCTTGATGATTATCGCTCCAAGTTAAAGCAGGTCAACGAGGAAAAGGACATCGAATATCCAAAGTTTATAGAGCTACGAGAGAGCCTCATCGACGCCAAGAACCAGATGAAGAGTCTAGATGACAAAGTTGGCCCTGTAGCGGCTAAGTTGAGAAGGGAGCGGAGCGACATGCACAACCTTCAGAAAGCACTCAACCAGATAGAGAGAGACATTCAGACCAAGAAACTTTCCAAGGAAGAAGAGCGCAAACTTGTTGCCCGTTCCAGAGAAATTGCGACCAAGCTGCACACGCTGAAGATGATTCATAAGAAAGAAGATCAGTATCGCACCATTTCGACACAGTACGACCAGCTAAAGGACCAGGTCAAAAGGATTTTTAAGCTAAAAGAGGAGTATGGTACCAAAATAGGCAGGCTAAAGGAAAGCCTCGACAACCTGATAAACCTCCGCGAAGGCCTTTATGAGGAGCGGAGGCAGGTAATTCACATAGTAAGAGAAGCTGCTGCAAAGCTGGAGATGATT
This sequence comes from Nitrososphaera sp., assembly GCA_036732945.1. Classification (GTDB taxonomy): domain Archaea; phylum Thermoproteota; class Nitrososphaeria; order Nitrososphaerales; family Nitrososphaeraceae; genus Nitrososphaera. Next base: position 621 of record DAINBL010000133.1, read on the forward strand.
GAGACTCAACTCAACGCTATTGCTTTCAAAAAATCTCGTGTGCAGGCCGCAGAATATCGGAATAAGAAACACAAGGAGATGGGAGAGAGGCGAGCAGCACGCCAGGAAGCAATGCAAGAGCGGGCAAAGCGCGACAAGGAGTACCAGGAGCGCCGTGACGCCTTGAAAGAAGTTGCGCTCAAGAAGATGACCTCAGGTAAAAAACTTACATTTGACGAAATGAAGTTGATATTTGGTGATGCAGGCTCGGACTGAGATAGGTTTTTTTGATAGAAGATTGTAACCTGCATTTGAGATGGCAGATAGAATAGAGTACGATGGCAAGGTATATGTCTATAGTAGCGGCATGCCGGCCGGCCATATTCAGCTTGCAAAGGAAAGGCTGGGCGAATATGGTGTGAACGAAAACGACATTGAAGTTATCGAAGTTCCCGAAGGCGTCCCCGAAGGGTCTGTAATGGTGACACTCTGGCCCCATTATTTGTCGGTGGCAAGAGTCAAGCGAGTGCGCGAGGGTTCAATATATGCACCTCAGCTGTTTAACATCCAACTGTGATCTAAAACATTAAATCTTCTGTAAGCCTATTCTAGATTGATGCTGACATTCTTTTGCAAACGTAATCGCCACGGCGACTGTCCCGGTGATTGGCCAGTAGATAACATATGTGGGCCCGATCACGACTGCTCGTTTGACTTGAAGAAGGTCAAATGCCAGTGCATATGCCATAAAGTATAATGTGTATTACTTATTGTATCACTAGAGTCGCCGCTCAATATAGTAGTGCTCTTGAGATAAGAATCTGCTCGCTTTAATGCGTTCTTTTTCCGGATCAGCGCTTCGATCCTGTTATATTACAGCTTTTTTTGCAGCGTCGACATAACGCAACCTTTAATTGAGCTTATACACTTTTCCGCTTTGGAAAAAGGCAATCAAATGATAGTCTTCTCTCCATTCCTATCTCAGCTCAACGGTTTGTTTGGAGGAGAGGGGTTAGATCCTAGCAGCCCATGGATGTGGGTTTCGATTATATCACTTGCCACAATCCCCTTTTTCATGATGTATGCTCAAAAGCTACAATCGCGCCTAATTCTAGGAGAAATATCAAAATCGCTTGCCAAGTTAAAAACGATGAGGGAAAATGCAAGGAAGGAAGCGATCGACTACATCAAGACAGCAATAAAGATCTCTTCTACATCAAGCGATCCAGCACTTGGAGTTGACAGGTTCCTAGAGTATTTTACAATTATGCCCGTTGACCTTGACCCGAATGGGCTAGTGCGCAAGCTGGATCACATCATGCGAACTCGAGACGATAGGGTTCGCTCGGAGATCAAGAAATTGTGTTCAGGTGCAGGCGACAAAGAGATTTCAAAAATAGAAAACATTCTAGAGGCTGCGACTGCTCTGAACCTGATCTACAAGGTTGTAAGGCACTATTATCTAATGGGCAAGCGCACTACGAGTATGTTCATTCTTGTCCAGCTTCAAATGGTCATGCCTCTTCTTCTAGAAGAAGCAGAAGCACTACAGAAGGCTATAGGCGCATTCAAGCGCGGCCAGCCAATAGGTGACGGCATAGGACCTATGGTTGTTGGTAGAATGATGTTTGGAAAGGAAAAGAAGTTGGCCGCAAAGGAAACGCTATACAGCGAAGATGAGTATAAGGGCAGAAAGCTGTATCTTCTCAAAGCCGAAGGGCCTACTGGAACCGTCGGAAGGCCAGGCGAAGCGATAACCCGTCTTGTAGGCGACTTGGGAATCAAGATAGATACAGTCATTATGATAGATGCAGCGCTCAAGCTGGAAGGAGAAAAAACTGGCGACGTGGCAGAAGGGATTGGCGCTGCTATCGGCGGCATAGGTGTTGAAAAGTATCAGGTAGAAGAAGTGGCAACCAGATTTAACATGCCTATCTACGCAGTCATTGTCAAGCAGTCCGTGCAGGATGCAATCACCATCATGCGAAAGGAAATAGCAGATGCCTTTGAAAAGGTGACAGACACGGTTTATTCAGTTATTGAAGACAGGACGTCTGAGGGCCAGTCAGTCATGGTAATAGGCATTGGAAACACGATAGGGATCGGGCAATAATAATAATGCTGTTTGGCAAAAAGAAAGAGATCACACCAGAAATACACTCTGAAGACACTTGTCAAGTGTGCAGCGAAAAAACCAAGCGCCGCTATGAAGAAGGAGATTATATCTATGGCTCGGGCGTACAATGCAAGAAATGTATGTCTTCAAATACAGTTGTGACTGCAATTTATGGTGAGTATCCAGAAGAAGAAGACAAGAACTAGAGCGTGATAATGTTCACGCTTGATTCTGTAGGAATTAAAGTATGCTCTGCTTGAACCACTATTTTGCTGTGTCCTTCAACAAGTATCGGGTATGCATGCACGTTCTTTTTCCGGACCAACATATCTGCAAGTCTACGTAGATCCTTTTCATCGTATTTATCAATAAGCCATCGCAGCGCAAATGGTAGTGTTTTGTAGCGACTCCAGATGAGTTCTAAAAGATCGTCAGCTTCTTTGTTTTTCACAGGCTTGCGCGAGGTTACACCAAAGATGTTCTTTGTCTTGCCTTCGTAAACAACCCCCTGACCATCTCTTGTCGTGATAAATGGCTCAATGGCATATGCTTCATTTGTCAGAAGGGAAAATGAAGACCCTCTCGTCCAAATGTTAGGTATGGACTTGCCGGCGTGGATCGTGTATTGCTGAAGTGAGTGGCCGCTTAGATTCTGTATTGGCTTAAAACCAAACTTTGTTATCGTAGCTTCTATGACTCTTCCTATGTCGCTTGCCTTAGTGTTGGCCTTTGCAATTCTTACCGCCTCGCCTAGCGCCATTTCGGCTGTACTGACAAGCGCTTCATATTTTGGGTCATAGCAGACTGTGACAGCGGTATCCGCTATATAACCGTCGATGTGGACACCAATATCTATCTTAAGCACATCACCTTCCTTTACCGATGTAGCATCATTTGGCTCTGCGGTATAATGCGCAGCTGTCTCATTGAGGCTTGTGTTAACTGGGAATGCCGGCTCGGCATTTAGGCTGCGGATTTGCGCCTCAACTGATTCACAGATCTCAAAAAGCGTCAATCCCACGTGGTATTTTTTGCGTGCTCTCTCCCTTACCTCTGCTGCTATCTTGCCGGCCTGCAGATAGCATCCAAGATTCATTTTCTTCTGATTTTGTATTGCTGTTCCTATATAGAGATTGTGCGGCGGACTCACTACACAATGACCGCTCATAATCATATCGTTACATAGATACAATTTCTATATGCATTATAGGGGGGCCAGCCAGTAGAGACTATTTGAGCTACGCTATGGACCATGACCGCCGACGATGACAAGTAAGAGCAATATGAAACTTTTAATAGAGCGAAAAAGTTTTAGTCAACACGACAGGAAAATCGAAATACTCTAAATACTGTAGATTCAACGCTCCAAGTTGCAGTAACTAAAAAATACTCCTTTGCTCATCAAGAACTGTTTTATCAATTTGAGCATTATACAAGATGGAAGGGAAGGACTTACACATCTGCGTGTGGTGCTGACCGCCCAATAGTGTAGTAGTAGTACTACTACTAGTGGCTAGCTACTTTCGGCTATGGTGTGTATTTCATTATAATGTTGTAGGTAATCGCGCTCAGTCGAA
>DAINBL010000134.1:0-4291 GCA_036732945.1 Nitrososphaera sp.
ACAAGGTCAGATGAGTTGAGCCTTAACAAGTTTAGAAACAATAGGGCACCAAGCCACACAAGGATATATGGCTCGATCAGCCGGCCAGTTGCCAGCAATAGGACACCTGCAGTCATAGATCCAGCTATGGCTGCAATTAGAACAAAGTCGTCATGGAGCAAGTGCTTTCAGCTGTTGTATCATTTCTTGTACGTAATCAAATCCCTGCTGCCAGAATTCTTCTTCTGAAGTGTCAATACCTGCATCCATCAGTAGCTCTTCCGGCTTCCTCGATCCACCTGCAGACAATATCTTGAAATACTTGGGGACAAAAGACGATCTTCCTTCAAGTTTGTACTGCTTGTAAAGGGAAAGGACAAGCAAGTTGCCAAACGAGTAGGCGTAGGTGTAAAATGGCGTATGGTAAAAATGAGGGATATATACCCACTCCCATTCAAAATCAGGGGATATTGTTATCGAGTTGCCAAACTGCTCCTTGAGGTTGTCCATGTATATTTTTGCGACTGCATCAATGGTAGCATTATTTTCGCCTATTGCTTTGTGCGCGTCAATTTCAAAAAGCGTAAAGTACGCCTGACGGATTATTGTCGCATAAAGGTTGTCTATTTGCTCTGCCAGCAAAATTCTACGCTCCTTTTTCGACATCATTTCTGCTAGCTTTTCGTTGAGCAGTATCTCGGCAAACACTGACGCGGTTTCTGCAAGCGGGAGCGGCGCATGGAAGACCATCAATGGCATATCGGAGGCGAGCATACTGTGTATTGCATGGCCAAACTCATGGGCAAGAGTCGATACGTCCCTTGTAAGTCCATCAAAGTTTAGGAGCACGTAGGGTGTCAGCTTGGGTGTAACTGTATAGCAAAACGCACCACCCCGCTTTGCCTTCCTTATTTCAGAATCGATATGGTGCTCGTCAAACACTCGCTCGGCGAGTCTGCGAAACTGAGGGTCAAAGTTCCCAAAGCTATCTAGCACGCTCTCAATCGCTCTGGCATATGTAAACTTTTTGCTGTCAGATGCTTTATCTGATATAGGAGCGTAAAGATGATATCTGTGCAGTTTTTTCATTCCCAACATCTTGGCTTTTTCTACAAAATAGTCGTGAAATATGCCTACATTGTTCCTACATGCTGCCAGTAACGCCTCAACTGTTGCATCGTCCAGGTTGTTGGCTATGTTACGTACAGAGATTGGAGATCTATAGCCGCGCATCAAAATTGCCTCGTCACGCCATTGCGTGATGATATTCTGGTAGATCTCACCGAGCACACTGCTGTTTTTTTTGTAGACCTGCAATAACGATTTGTAGGCAGCTTCTCTTCTATTGCCATCTGGGCTTCTAACGAGCGATACTAGCTTTTCCTTGTTATCAAATTTTTTCTCTATTGTTTTTCTGCCGTGCCGAAGCTTCATCGTAAATTCAAAGCCGCTTGTCATCTTGTCATATATCTTGATGAGGGCCCCGATGCCAGTGACTTCAAGGGTGTTGATTATTTTTTCTTCCGGCTCACTGAGTGAATACTTGGCGACCAGCCGCTTATGGCGGAGATGTTCCTGATAGGCCTTTGGAATAGCATTTATTAACCTATTTGCATTTTCGTGATCGATCTGCTTCTTGAACCATAAATCAAAGAATAACATCCTATTGCTGATTTCTGAGGCCAGTTTTTCCATCTTGATCACTAGTGCAGATGCCTCATTTGAAGAGGTGTCGGCATAGTAGCTCAGGTATGCATGGCCACTTGCAAGTGATACTTTTTCAGAGATGCTTTCAAGCATGTGAATGAGGCCTTCAAACTCTTCCGGCGAAATCTCCTGGCGCAGGAGCTGTCGGCTCTGTTCAAATTGCACAAGCTGCTCTTCAATTGATCTCAAAAACCGACTAAATTCTTCACTGGAAGGATTGACTAGGTCAGTTATGTCCCACCCTCCTACCTTCATATTAGCATAGATACTAGTCATATGAGTTACAGCCACTTACGATCTTGCCGTCACATAAGTATCTTGTTGAGTCTGAGGTAAAAAATTGCGGCCAAAAACAGCTATATTGTTCTTGCCGTGAATGAAGTTTACTTTGCATTCTTGGAGCAAGTTTGGACGAGAGGCCGAATATGTAGTAGCTCTCTACTTAAAGTCTTTGGGGTGGAACGTTGCTCTGTCGAGAGGAAGCAGGGGGCCGGCAGATATTATCGCTACACGTGGCAATACGTACTGGTTCATTCAAGTAAAGTCAAGCGCTGGTGTGCCCCGGATCAGAGGTTACGAAATAAAAAGGCTCAAGGAGATAGCAGCATGCAAGGGGGGTCTGCCTGTCGTTTCTACCTTCCAGCCTTTCCGCAGTGGATTCAGCACTGGTAACTATTCCATACTATTCTACATGCTTGACAACTGGCAGGCTCTGGACCCTGTGAGCGTACTGGAAAGTGATTCGAATCATACGAAATGACGTGACATTAAGAATGTATGTGGTTATTGTCATCGCATTGGATACAGTAATAATATTCTAATTTAGATAGCTTTAACATCCTCAAGCTAGCTAGTATATAGTGAGTAGAAAATAACAAAAATATGTTGAAACAAACAGCAATAACCGTAGCTGCTGACGGATATTCAGTAGCAAATCACGAAAGAATGACTGCACTTGTGAAGATTTTGATAAAGAGGGGCGTTGGTGATATGATAAATCTAACACATTTCTGTTACCAAGCAGAAGAATATCGTCCAAACTGGTTCCAAACGGTCGATACAAACATTGATCTGGGCTATGTTGTTGTTAGAACAGCACCAGAGCTTGCAGATAAGCTGTATTGGGTATTTGGGAACGAAGGCTTAGGTAAAGAAGTCGAAATAAGAAGGCTAAACTAATACCTATAATAAAATGCTAGATTCACAATATAGCATTAAGTCTACATAGAGACTATATCTCTACGATACCTGTAGGCAGTGTGAAGTTTGTCATTAGTGGGATAGCAAGCATTGCCCCTGCAATGGATGTAAACAGAATCAATCCAACAGAAACTGCTGCAAGAGAAATGCTAAGGCAGTTCGTCGTAACAAGGTAATGATTCATTTAAGATCACACCGTATAGCTGACGGTCTTATCATCCCAAGTTTCAAGCCGATCCAATTTACTAATTATTTTCTTCTGAATTAACAAAAACTGAATGTGATGTCACATCAAACATCTCATTGCCGTCCTTAACCTGTGCAAACAGAGTGTAGGCGCCGTCCTTATCTACTGCATCAGCAAGATCAAACGTGACGTTAACAGAGTCCCTTCGTACATCCCACTTATTGGCTTCAATCAGATTGTAGCCCTGTGGTGATTCATAATAGTAGGCAGGCGGCAGTGGCTTAACTACCATTGCTACAAGCTCGCCCGCAGAATAGGATAATAAATCCTTGTTCTGCTCATAAACTTCCCGAGTAGGCATTTCGTCATAATATATTGCAATATGGTCAAGCTGTCCGTCCAATAGTGTGCCTGAGACCTCAATCTCGCTATTCTTCACGTCTACATTAAGGCCATAGTTGTTCTCAAAATTCTGGACAAATGCAAGGTAGTACTGGTCATAGACTATGCCGATGCTCATATGAGTATGGTGTGGATCTAGGATATTGTTCCTGTGGCCATCATTGCAGCACTCTTTGTCATTGTACATCATCTCATTCTGCAGCTGCTCGATAGTGGACAGGGGTTCTATCTTTTCACACTCTACTAGAATGTTCGTGACACACTGCTCATACTGCTCTGGACTAAAGCCAGCAATGGCAACATTTTGTTGCACGCTGCCTTCCCCGTCATATTGGGTGTAGGTCATGTAGGGCTTTTCCCCATTTGTCGTCCAGTGAGATATTTGTTTGGTTCTGAAAACATCCTCTGCCTGCATCTGAGCAGCCTCGTTAGAGCTTAGCTTGACTGGAAGCAAGCCCATGTCGGTTCTATCTTTGTTTACCCTGTCGAGTACATACTGCACAAGCTCTTCGCGGGGTACAGTCCTAGGCTGCTGGCTAGACGGCTGCAGAATTGTTATTGCCGGGTTGTCCTTCTGCTGGATTATAAAGTTGGAAAGAGCGGGAGCAAGCAAGATGATAACTGAAATGACAACTATTGCAACCACTATGCTGGTCGCTACTTTGCCGGCGGCACTTTTTCTCTTTGGTGGTAGCGTAGGCACTGAAACTAAACTGTTTAGGACACCGCACCGTGGGCAGGCTGATAACAATGAGTCGTACCTGTAGCCACATATTATGCAGTCTATGTGTGAGTCTCTCGTCTGCTAATTACCTC
>DAINBL010000135.1:0-4266 GCA_036732945.1 Nitrososphaera sp.
CTTGCAATTCTGAAAGAAATGATTAAAAGAATTATTATTAGAAGGAAAAGTTAAAGTCAGGTGTAGTTAGCCTGCAAGGCAGCTTGCATAAAAATTTATTCTATAGCTGCGCATCATTTGTAGAAGGACCGTGAGGAATTGTATCTCTTTTCTTACATAAAATTCTTTAACAACTGTCAAAGCTAAATTTGTGGATTGTCTCTGTCACTTGTTTTTACTGACGACTTGACCATTAGAATTGATATCTGGCCAAATAAGAGGACAAAGAGGTTGCGGCTCGTATCTGGCATCAATGGCGTGCGGGCAATGGTGCCACTGAACTACAATGCCGAAGAGCTTGAGAGCTTTGTTGCTTCAAAACGCAACTGGATATTCAAGACCTCTCAATATTATAGCAAATTAAAGGAGCGCTGCGGAGGGCTCGAGCCGCATACTATCTATTTTCTCGGCAGCAAGTATCGATTCCATGTAGTAAAGGACAGACAGCCGTCAACGGTGATCAGTGACATCATTAAACTGATAACCTTCCATGTTACTGATATGCGCAGACACAAGCAGCATATACACGAATGGTACAAGCAGCAGACCGCCAGAATAGTTGCAGACCGCCTTCCCGTGCTTGCCAGTAGATTTGACGTCGAGTATAACAAAGTATCAATAAAGAGCCAAAAGTCGAGGTGGGCCAGCTGCTCAAAAAAGGGGAACCTGCATTTCAACCTTCTGCTAGCAGCAGCCCCACCCGAGGTCATTGACTATGTCATAATCCACGAGCTTGTGCACCTGATAGAGTTTGACCATTCGAGCCAATTCTGGCAGCTAGTAAAGGAAGTTGATCCTGATTACAAGAAGCACATAGAGTGGCTTGGCAATTACGCGTCAGTAATAAAAGTAGTGTAAAAGATAGAACACACGTCAGGTACGCTCTCTATCTTTTTTCCGTACTGTCCTGCTCTAGGTCTATGTCAGTTTCTACCGTGATTGTATCGGTTTCTCCTTTGGACTGCATGTGCGGCTCGCCCCTTCTATAACGCGGGGCTTCTATTGCCATGGCCCGAAGCTCCTCAACTGTAGGCTCGGTCTCCCTCTCAAACTTGGATCTGACAAGGCCGCTGGGCGCATCTATCCATAGCTGGCTTCCGTCGTAATCGCGGATATACGTCTTGGGAATATAATAGATATGGACGTTTGATACACCCTCTCTTACCACAATGAACTCATTACCGATCCTTTCAACGTATCCTATCTCTACGCTATCAGTCGTCCTAGCATGCTTGTGGATCAGCTGATCCCATGGGATGTTGTATGTTGTCCCAGAGTAGTCAACTGAAATCTCAGTTGGGGGTTCTTTTGCCATCAAGGGCACACCGTGAACAAATTGTGGATGTGCAGATTCTACTTGGCGTACCCGCTCTTGGTATTCTGGAGTTTGTAACTCTGAAGGCGATGGTGGGCTATCGCGCTCAAAGCGATCTTTGATCTCCTCCTTTGTAAGCGAGGTGAACAAGTTGTCGCCGTCAAAGCCTTGAATGTAGTACTTGGGGATATAGTAGTGTTTTTTGCTCACCATTCCTTCCTTGACCTCGATATACTCGGTTGCAACGCTTTCTACGTCGCCGAGATCTTTCTTATCACTTGATCTCACCTTCTTGCCGATGATCTTATCCCATGACAGCTGAACCATGTCTGAAGGAGGCTTGTATGCTGGGATGTTTGCGGCAAAGTCTGGGTGCTGTTGCGTAATAGTTGACCTGCGCTCTGTATATTCTTGCGTCTCCCATTCGGATGGCTCTGGCGCATTTTCTCTTTCAAACTTTGCTTTTACTTCATCCTTTGTAAGCGAAACCCATAGATTATCGCCATCGTACCCGCTCAGATGGTATTTTGGGATAAAGTAATATGTCTTTGATACCATGCCCTCCTTTGTTTGAATGTAATCGAGGGTTATGCTTTCAACCTTGCCAAGGTCTTTATCGTCACTTGATTTCACCTTCTTGCCAATGGCCTTATCCCATGAAATAATATCGCTCATACACAAAGAATTAGGAACATGCAATTTTTATCCATTTCAGATTAATCTTATATAAGCCGCTGCCTGCGTCCCTGAACAGCAATGGTGACTATAATAATCCCAATAGCAAGCAGTACTGTTGCAATCGGGAATTCAGGTACCATTGTAACACTAAATGTTACTGAGTCCGCCATGTCAGTCGCTGTAGAGGTTTCGTTCCCACCCCCGCCTGGCCTGATATCACTTATATCTATAGTGACTGGTCCTGTGTAGTTACTATCAAGGTCGATCCTCTGCGTTCCTCTCCCTCCTTGCCCCGGCTGGTCAAGCTTCTCCCATAATTTTCTGCCATCGGGGGTATAAATTGTCATATCGTAGCTTTCTACCTGCATAGGCTCACCTCCAATGCTCTCGGGAACAGTCCGAGCATCTTCAACACCTGAATCCGTAAAGTTGTCCTCTCTTTGAGGTATTGTATTGCTAGTAGGCATTGGAGCACTGGCGTTATTGAATACTATCTCTACCTGCAAGGCATCCTCTGCGTCAGCAACGACCAGAGGCCATTTTAGCTCTACCAAGTAGATGCCTTTCTCAGATACTTGTTGAAGCACAGGGGCGTCGGTGCTTGTGATGTTCAGCTGTGGAGAGCTGTCTTGCTGAGCAAACGATGATGGCACTAAACTAGCGGCTGTAATAAAGGCGAGTACCGCAACGCCAAACAGGTAATAATATTTTGCCACGTGTACTATCAACCAAAATAGAATATAAAGGAGGTTGAGGATTTTTCGAGAACGCAGAAGTAGCAACATGAATTTTTTGCATCTATTGCAAGACGCCCCCTTGTGCGCTTCTGTACAGCACGCTGCAACTTATTCCGTACACACAAAGGGGCAAGCAGAGCAGTACCAACCAACTTGTCCTGTTTGTACTGTTTGGATAGCGATTTTATCTACCTTTGTTTATTTGGATTGGTGAACCTTCTTAGAACGTTATCACTACTAGCATCTATGCCCCGGTATAAGGTTTATAGAAGCGTGTCAGTCGCATTTCTCTTACAACAATGGATGTCGATGATCGACTGGCATTCATAATGCGTGAGCCGACAGAGGAGGTTGTCACAGCAGACGAGCTGCAAGCACTGATTGAAACTAAGACCCACCCAAAGCACTACATCGGCTTGGAAATATCGGGCATGCTACACATCGGTAGCCTTGTCATGACTGGATTCAAGATAAACGACTTTATGAAGGCCGGCATTAACACTACCGTCTTTCTAGCTGACTGGCACACGTACATCAATGATAAGATGGGCGGTGACTGGGACAGGATAAAAAAAGTCTCGCAATACTACACCGAGGCATTCAAATTCTTCTGCCCTGGCGTCAACATCGTGCTTGGAAGCGACCTCTACAAGAAAACTCAAGATTACTGGGAGAACTTTGTTCGCTTCTCAAAACACATGACACTTGCAAGGACAATGAGATCTCTTACTATAATGGGTAGAAGCGAGGCTGAAAAGAATCTTGACTTGTCACAACTGCTGTATCCTCCAATGCAGTCAGTCGACATAAAGGCACTTGACCTTGACATTGTGCACGCCGGCATGGACCAGCGAAAGATCCATATGCTCGTCAGGGAGGTCTTTCCCAAGCTTGGCTGGAAGGTTCCAGTACTCGTGCATCATCATTTATTGCCCGGTCTGTCAGAGCCTTTGAGAATCAGCCCGTTTAAGGAACGGCCAGGCATTATGACTCCTGAAAATGCTGAAGACACAAGGATGGCGAGCAAAATGAGCAAGAGCAATCCGGCAAGTGGGCTCCTTATCCACGATGATGAAAAGGTGATCCGTAACAAAATAGGCAAGGCATTTTGCCCTGTAGGAGTTGCAGCAGATAACCCAATTCTAGAGCTGGTGCACTATGTAGTGTTCCATGAGTTTGACGAATTTGTAATTGAGCGGCCTACTAAATATGGTGGCAGCATCACATACACAAGCTACAAGGATTTAGAGCGTGATTTTGTCACAAAAAAGATCCACCCGATGGATTTGAAGAACTCAACTGCAACTTATGTCAATAAGATCGTTGAGCCTATCAGGAAGCACTTCAAGGGAAGAGAGCCTCAACTAGGTTAAGTCGAGAAAAAGTAAGGGATTAGTCTACTGGTATTACCTTGTTTATCTACAGACAATAGACATCGCTAGCTTTGGCAAGTCCTTCATCAAAAGGTGTTCTTCTTGTTCACGCAGCATGGACGAC
>DAINBL010000136.1:0-2113 GCA_036732945.1 Nitrososphaera sp.
TGGTATGTCCTAATGGCTCGCATGAGGTCGATCTTGCGAAACTCTGGCCAGAACACATCCATGAACATCAGCTCGCTGTAGGCGCTCTGCCATATCAAGAAGCCGCTCAGCCTCTTTTCTCCAGATGTCCTCAGGATAAGATCAGGCGATGGTTGCGGTAAGTGTGACGTATAGAGGCATGATTCAATGGTCTTTTCATCAATTTCGTCAACTTTTATCTGGCCCTGCTTGGCCATTTGAGCTATCTTTCTGATCGCCTCGATGAGTTCCTTCTGACCACCATATGCTATCGCGATGTTAAGAAACATCGAATCATAATCGGCAGTCGACTCTTCCAGCTTTGTCAATATCTGCTGCAAATTATAGGGGAGTAGCTTAGCGTCGCCTATTGCCTTTATCTTCATCCTGCGTTTGTGCACCCGCTCGTCATTGTAGAGCTTTTCCAGCTTCTTTTCAAGAAGCCTGTAGATGTTTTCAAGCTCTTCGTCCTTACGCTCGAGGTTTTCAGTTGAGAGTACATACAGCGTGGTGATCTTGATGCCTACATCATGTATCCAATTCAATAGTTCTTCTGCCTTATCCGCCCCGTGGTTGTGCCCCCAACTAGTATCGAGCAGATGCATATTGGCCCACCTCCTGTTACCATCAAGCACAATTGCAATGTGGTTTGGCAGCGGATACTTGATAATTTCCAACTCTAAATGTCTTTCATAAAACGTGTATATTCCACTGAGCTGGAGAAAGGTATCCATCAGTGCCCTGCCTCCTCTATCAATATCTGTTTGAAATACCATTTTTGCTCTTAGTTGCCTGCCTTTTAATGCATTGATTATCCTGTTTGCGTATATTTAGACTGTGTTACTGATTTGAATTAAAATGTAAGGAACACTTCTTCAACCGGCTCTCGTACTCCCATCGCACGTATTGATTTCTCGAATTCCCTCTTGCCGTCAGAGACTAAGATCCGAAGATTACTTCTGCCGCTCTTTTTCATCATTCGATAAAACGCAAGGGACTTCCTTACATCCTTGGCTACTATCTGAGCCGGGTCAATGAACCTAGCGCTCGGCAAGAGCGAATTGAGATATCGTTTTACAAACGGCAGGTGGGTGCTTGAGAGAGTAATGACATCAATCTTTTTGTCGACGTTATCGCCCAGAACGCGTGATATCACATCAAACGTGCGTCGCTCATTCTCCAGGTGTACCCCTTGCTCTATCAGATCAATTATAGGTGAGGCATTGAATTTGGTCACCAATATATGTTGGGGTACTTCCCTGCGAATCTGGTTCTCAAACTCTCTGCTCCTTATCATGCCCCCAGTGGCCATAATTCCAATATGCTTTTTCTTTGTGAGTCTGGCGGCCTCTTTGAGGGGTGGCCTGACTCCAACCACCGCGATGTCAGTTATCCTCCTTCTTACCTCGTCGAGTACCTGTACAGAGGGGGTGTTTGAGGCAACTACTACCAGCTTTGGTTTATAGCGCTTGAGGTAGTTTATTGTATTAACAATGATCTCGCGAAGTTCTGAATGCGACTTGGTACCGTATGGAAAGTGAACCTTGTCTGCAAAGTAGAGCAGGTCTTCATATGGTATCTCGCGCCTTAGCTCGCGTATTATTGAGAGCGAGCCAATGCCTGAGTCAAACACGACTACAGGGTTGTTCGTCAATGCTATTTTTTGAGCATGATGTAACATAAATGTACATCTTGAAGTGATATTACAATATTATGGCCTTCAAGTTAATAGAATTTACAATGTAACTTAAAACACACTCTAAAATGATCGCCTGATAAGCTAACTGTGAAGTGTTTATAATGGTATTTTATTCTTGTAGGTATGCGTAAAGCACTCTTTAACCATGCCCTAAAGTTATGGTGTCATAGCTTCTTATTCTTTGTCTTTTTCTAACCTCTCAATTTCTTCTAATAATGCCTGTGCTATATCGTTTGGATTATTCTTCGTTCTTTTCTTTCGTATCATCAACCCTGCTACTTTGTCTGTATGGTTCTCCATTTTGATATATAGATATGTTGAAGATAAATTGCAAGCTATGTTAAATGCTACATTACTGCCAATCAATAGTGTAACAGATATTACTTCAGCAATTCC
>DAINBL010000136.1:2213-4158 GCA_036732945.1 Nitrososphaera sp.
ACCGATTCAATTCATTCAAACACCATATAATGGACTCTGCACAGAAAGAGCAACAACAACTACAATATTGTATGAATTCGTGCTAGCTTTTCCTTATCTGGTCGACTAGCGTCCCGAGTTTAATCTCGTCTGCCTTCTTGAATTCTATCGAGTCAACAGCAGCATATTGTGGAAGCACATCAAATTTATGCGGCTTTGTTAGATCATGCCATCCAAACTTGATGTACGTCATGCCGCCGCCGTAATCGCTCTTGAATTTCTTCAAGCTAGCCAGGCTAGAAGATGAGCGGTAAAGTACGTAATTGATCCTTTCAGAGCTCATTTCTACGGGGTGGGCAATAAACTCGTATCTTGCAGGGTGCTCCACAAATACAGTATGAAATATAGAAACCTCTTGCTGCTGACTTGCCATTACTTTTTCCCACCCCCGCTCTGCGTTGTAGCGCAAATCAAAAATAGGAGCTATGACGCGCTGCTTTTTGTCGCCAAAGTACCCTATCCCCAGAAATTCTGAGAACCTGACGATGGCGGCAGATGTCCCGTCGTTCTGCAAGATAGCCTGCTGAACCATTGATCGATATATAATACTACATCGATCGGCATTTTCAACTTTATATCTATGGATGCAATACATTACTACAATGTTTAGCCGGATAGGAGCGGTCATCTTGCTTGTTTCCGACATCAAAAGGTCGATCAGATTCTATCGCGACACCCTTGGTATGGAGCTAAAGCAAGAGTCAAAGGACTGGACAGAGCTTTCAACGCGCGGCACAGTGCTTGCGCTCCACCCTGCGAGAAAAAAGAAGATCAAAAAGAACAATGGCATGCTGGTGGGCTTTAGCATAAGCGACTTTGACGATGTTATTAACAGCCTGAAAAAGAAAAGGGTCAAATTCTACAAAAAGCCCAAACAGGAGCCGTTTGGTAAGCACGCAATAATCCAAGATCCTGATGGGCATTTGATATCAATTGTTCAGATGCCTCAGGAGGAGCTTTCGCAAATTCCATATTATCACGGCTTTGCGCCGGCCTGATCCTTGAACCACACATACACTGGAATCAGGGGATGCACTAACCTTGTCTCTTGCGCTCCTTTTCTATTGTAGCACACCATGACCATCCTTTGAGCTAGTGCCGAGCGGATGTCTGACGTAAGCTGAGAATCCCTAAGCGGGCCGTATATCTCCAAAAAGTAGTCCTGCCTGTAGTAAGCAACATGATGTGCAAAGCAGTCAGATATTATCGTTGGATCTCCTGAGATTCGATTCTTGACATCCTGTGATTTTCTTTCAACAGCCAATTGCAGTTCTCTATTGATGTAGTTACTTCTGATGTATTCCGTTTCAAGCTTGCTTGCGGAGCTGTTGATGTAAATGTCGATCTCTTTCCCCAGCTGGGAGGCAGTGTGCTGCGCAAGACTGCTGACTTCGTCAATCTCATCTTCTCTTATCATGCTGTTTCTGCCGTATAGATACATCATGCACATCAGCTCATCGGGGTCTACAAAGGGAAAGTTTCGTTTACCTGCAATAAATTCAGAGATGCGCTCTGCCATATCATCGGGCAGGATCATGGCCATATGGGAGTCGATAACTATCATGTGAGAAAAACTATTTAACGTGCATATAGTTGTACGCATCTTGCAAACTAGAGTATGTTTGAAATTGATAGCGCAAGGAAGATTCATCTTATCGTGCATGGGCAGCATCAGCTAATAGAGCCTACTAAGGACAAGCTTGTTGCCACCAAATTCCTGAGAGAGAACATGCAGCCTGCATCTCTTGACAAGGCCGGCGACATTGGTGATTATGTGGCGATGTTGTGGCCGCCCATGGGTCCAAAAGAGATCGTTGTGAGCCAGATAACTGGCACAGGCAGTGACAGCGGGCAGGGGATGGGTGCATGGGCTTCAATAAGCCAGAAGGAACTTTTTAGGGTACCC
>DAINBL010000137.1:0-2412 GCA_036732945.1 Nitrososphaera sp.
GTGGCTCTAGTCTTGATATATATTCTAGCATACACTCCGAGCAATGCAACCAGTATAGCCATGTTTGCCATGCTTACTAGGGAGCTGATGTCCATCAGCAGAGCCATTAATCATCAGACGTCAGAGGTAGCCTTATTTACTTTTTTCCAGATTTGTTCTGTTTTTTTCTATTGCGGCCTGAATCTCGTTCAATGCCTCAATATTTGCCTCTAGGTAGTTTGAAATAAAATAAAGTACTGCATACTTTTCACCTGTCCTTGTGACCATGTTGTTCCTCTCAAGCACGCCGATGTGATGCTGCACCAGCTTGTAATCAACTCCAAGTGCATCGGCGAGCTGGTTGGTGTTGTAGGGCCTCTTCTTAAGAAGGTCAATTATCCTGATCCTATTCTCGCCCCCTCTGGAGCCAGCAAAAAGGAACCAAAGCAAGCGCTTAGCATCTGGGTCAGGCATTTATTAGCATGATCGTTATGGGAGCTTGAAATTTAAACTGAATATGATACCGTATGCCTTATATCATTGTCTTGCCTAAACAAAGCAAGACAAAAGTTTCTATACGGCAGATTTGTCAAGTATGACCAAGAAAACGACTTTTCATATCTTCCGTGGCTTTTGTGGATATAAAAGAATATACAAAAGTGAAAAAGGAAAATGACAAAAACCTTTGAACAGTTAGGTTTGAGTGCACAACTAACAAAAGCACTCACAGAAAATGGATTTAAGGCGCCATTTCCTATACAAGAGACAGCTATACCTCTTATTTTGCAGGGTAAAGATGTCGTGGGACAGGCGCATACAGGAACCGGCAAGACAGCGGCCTTTGGCCTACCCATATTGCAACAGATCAAACCAGGCGGCCCGGTGCAGGTCTTGATACTTGCTCCGACAAGAGAACTTGCGGTGCAGGTGACAGATGAGATCACCCGATTCGCAAGGTATACAGGAATCAGGGCGGCTACAATCTACGGCGGCCAAAGCATCAACCTGCAGCTAGATAAACTCAGGAGAGGTGTACAAATAATAGTTGCGACGCCAGGCAGACTTATTGATCACATCAAGCAAGGCTCGATAATCCTAGATGATGTCAGGTTCGTAGTGCTGGACGAAGCAGACAGGATGCTCGACATGGGATTTATTGACGACATCAAGTTCATCCTGTTCTATGTCAACGATGACAGGCAGACTTGCCTTTTCTCTGCAACAATGCCGCCACAGATCTTGAGGCTGGCAGATGAATATATG
Organism: Nitrososphaera sp.; assembly: GCA_036732945.1. Lineage (GTDB taxonomy): Archaea > Thermoproteota > Nitrososphaeria > Nitrososphaerales > Nitrososphaeraceae > Nitrososphaera. Next base: position 1,243 of record DAINBL010000137.1, read on the forward strand.
AGGCAGAACAAGATTGAGCACGTGAGGCTTAATGAAGAAGAAATCACACTTGAAAGCATCGACCAATCCTATCTGGTAGTAGAAGAGCGCGAAAAATTCAAACACTTGATGGACTTCATTCGGCGGAACCAGAATGCCAAATCACAGACCATAGTGTTTGCTGCAACAAAACAAAGAGCAGACAGGATTGCCTATAAGCTCAGGCAGGAGGGCTTTAGTGCAGTTACGATTCATGGCGATCTTTCACAAAAGCAGAGAGACAATGCTATGCACAAGTTCAAGAGAGGAGCTGAAGACATACTTGTTGCAACAGACATCGCGGCAAGAGGCATAGATGTCCCGGCTATTGGAAATGTAATCAATTATGATGTGCCGGAGGACCCTAATCTCTATTTCCACAGGATTGGAAGGACTGCAAGAGCAGGGGGAGAGGGTAAGGCAATCTCACTTGTCTCAAACGACAGGATCTCTGACTTTGAGCGGATACTTGCGCAGACAAAGCTGCCGATCCGTAAGCTGAATGATGAGCTTGGAGTTGTCGTGCCGGTAATAGCGCAGCGCCAAGCATCGTTTGGCCGAGGCGGTGGATACCGCTGGCGCGGTGGCTATGGCAGCAGAAGCGGCTATCGTAACGACCGTGGCAGTGGCGAACGACGCTATGGCAGCGGAGGAGGAGGAAGTTCCAGCGGCTACAGAGGCGGCAGGAGCCAGAGCGGCGGATATGGTCGCGACAGAAGGCGCAGTCGCTATGATAACAGCCGCGGATACAGCGGCGGCTACAACAACAACAACTATTAGCAGGCAGGCACACCGTTTTTAAAGCCCGCTGGCTCTCTATTTTTTGATGTCTTTTGGCGTCGACACATTAGGTGGGTTAGCTGAGAAGCTCAAGCAGCTAATCAACGATACTCAGAATTTGTATGAAGCATTTATCGACGCAAACCAGCTCTACAAACAGGGCAAGATGGGAGATAAGGAGTTCTTTAACAACATAGGCGAATATCTTATCTCGACATCTGCACTGAATTTTCTTGCTGTTCGAGTAATACTTGAAATCAAAAATGCCATGGACAAGGGCACATCTATCAAAAGTCCCACCGGGGGAAGTTCATCAGCCCCATCAGCCCCACAGGCAGGCTTTGGCATAGGAGGATTTGTGGGCACCGGCGG
>DAINBL010000137.1:2512-4145 GCA_036732945.1 Nitrososphaera sp.
CCCCATCAGCCCCACAGGCAGGCTTTGGCATAGGAGGATTTGTGGGCACCGGCGGCACAGTAGGGCCCCCTGCAGCAGGCGGCAATGACTATTCACTTCCTTTGCCTCAGGAGCCCACATTCAAACCTGTAGATATTGAGCTACCAAAACCTCAGCCAAGCTCAACAACAACAACAAAAAATTGTGTTGCATGCAATGCATCAATACCAACACGTGCCAAGTTCTGCAGCAAGTGCGGTAAGTCGCAATAATTAATATATCTACTTTCAGGCATTCATTAATAATGGCAAAGGTGTTCAACGGCAGGGCTGCCACAGAGGAGTACATGTCAACTCACTCACTAACATTTTCTACTCCCGACATGACACTGAGAAAATTCGCAATTTGGCTTGGCGATCAGGTGAACCTTCCTAGCGGTGAACGCGGGCCGCGCCTTGTGCTCTACCTAGAGGAAAAAGGGAGCAAAAAAGAACCACAGTTGATGCCGGACGTAGATGACTCGTTCAAGCCTAGCGGTGCTGTCACAGATATGTACAAGGGAGTCGAGTCTGCGCCGCCCACAGAAATGATGTCTCCTCCACAATTGACGCCACTTAAAAGGGAGACACTTGAGGCTGAAACCAAATTTTGCATCAGCTGTGGCAATAAGCTTAAGGGCAATGCGAAATTCTGCACTAAATGCGGCAGCGTACAGAGCTAGCGCTTGTTCTGCTTTTCTTTCATCTTTAGATAGCATTCATTGCATATGGTCTTTGAGAATAGAAAGTTGAGTGAGTAGAATCTGACTCTGCTGCAGGATTCGCAGGTGCGCATGTCTCTATTGTTAATGTATTCATGAATAAATAATGTGGTACATAGTATAGGCTGATTGAAGAAGCTCAGATTTGTTATCACCGGCAATCCTGGTGTTGGCAAGCACACAACTGCGAAGATAATTGCAGAAAAGACAGATGCAGAGATAATTGATATCAACAAAGTTGCAATTGACAACAATGCCATTGGAAAGAAGACTGATCACGGGTTTGATGTTGATGGTAAAAGGCTATTCAGGCTGCTTGAGAACCAGCTCAAGGCGAAAGGAGATTTGGTGATAGTGGGACACCTTGCTCCCTATGTGTTAAAATCTGCAGGCATCAGCTCGGTAGCAGTCCTGCGCAGGTCACCATATGAATTGGAGAAGACTCTTAAAAAGAGAGGCTACAGAGTGGACAAAGTCAAAGAGAATGTTGCAAGTGAGATCTTAGGTACATTACTCTACGATTCAACGAAAACCTTTGGCAAACATAAAGTTGCCGAATTTGATACGACGGGCAAGACCCCAGAAGAAACTGCAGATGAAATATTAGCTTTGGTGCAAAAAAAACCAAAATCAAAACCAAAACTTCTAGGCATAGACTGGCTCATGCTTGTATCAGAAAAGGGAGACATGCATAGATTTTTCAAATACTAATGTTTCATCTCATAGTAGCGGTAAAATTTCAATAGACAAAGCACATGTGACTGATATATCTGCTACGACAAAGACTGGCAGAAGAGTGCTTAGCCACTTGACAAGAAGAAAAAAACTCAAAATAATCCACAAGAAAAAGAATAGGCAATGTATCTGTAGGAGATGCATGCATATACGCTGCAG
>DAINBL010000138.1:0-4123 GCA_036732945.1 Nitrososphaera sp.
TCAGCTATTCTATTACCTGACTTCTTCTTAATCTTATTCAATGCAGTTTCGAAGTGTCTCTTTGAGATCCTTAGCTTACTTACACTTTTTTGTCTGACGTGCTCCTTTATTGCACTCATTGCAGCTGCGTTTACAAGTGCGGCAATATCTGCTCCAGTCATGCCTTCTGTCATTTCTACCAGATTGTCAAGGTTTACATCCGATTCCAGCGGCTTTTTCTTTGTATGTATCTGGAATATATGCTTCCTTGCATCCTTATCAGGCGGCGGCACTTCAAGTAGCCTATCAAACCTCCCGGGCCGCAGGAGCGCTTCGTCAATAATGTCCGGCCTATTTGTTGCGCCAATAACTACAACACCCTTTAGGTCTTCCAAGCCATCTAGCTCTGTCAGCATTTGACTAATGACGCGCTCTGTAACATGAGCATCACCTTCAGAACCTCCTCCCCTCCTCGGCGCTACGGCATCGAGCTCGTCAAAGAATATAACACAAGGAGCTGCCTGGCGGGCTTTTCTGAAGACTTCTCTAACACCCTTCTCCGATTCGCCAACCCATTTGCTTATCAATTCGGGTCCTTTGATGCTAATGAAGTTGGCTTCAGATGTCGCTGCTACTGCTTTGGCTATCATGGTCTTACCAGTTCCAGGAGGACCATACAGGAGAATGCCTTTTGGTGGTTGTACATCCGCTTCGGCAAATAGGTTTGCATGTTTGAGAGGCCATTCTATTGCTTCTGTCAATTCTTCCTTCACCTGCTGCAGCCCACCAATATCCTCCCACCCTACGTTTGGCCTCTGTACCAGTACCTCGCGCATGGCAGAGGGCTGTACATCTCTTAATGCCTCGTCAAAGTCTTGCTTTGTGATTTTGATTTTATTCAATATCTCCGCTGGGATCTTCGGCTGTTCTAGGTTAATTTCAGGCAGGATTCTTCTCAGTGAGCGCATAGCTGCTTCTTTGCTCAAAGCTTCAAGGTCAGCACCTACAAATCCATGTGTCACCTTTGCAATCGACTCGAGGTTGACATCCTCAGTCATTGGCATGCCGCGACTATGGATCAACAGGATGTCCAATCGACCCTGTTCGTCGGGTATTCCTATATCTATTTCCCTATCAAACCTGCCAGGGCGCCTGAGTGCAGGGTCAATTGCGTTTGGCCTATTCGTTGCACCGATGACTACAAGTTTGCCCCTTGACTGTATGCCATCCATCAATGTAAGAAGCTGCGAAACTACACGCTTTTCTACATCTCCTGAAACTTCTTCTCTTTTTGGTGCAATGGAGTCAATCTCATCAATGAAGATAATTGAAGGCGCATTTTCTTCGGCCTCTTTAAAGATGTCCCTTAGGCGTTCTTCGCTTTCCCCATAGAATTTGCTCATAATTTCTGGCCCACTGATGGAGTAAAAGTTGGCATTTGTTTCGTTGGCGACAGCCTTTGCAAGTAGTGTTTTCCCTGTTCCTGGTGGACCATGAAGTAACACACCTTTTGGAGCTTCGATACCGATGCGGTCAAATATCTCCGGATGCCTTAGGGGGAGTTCAATCATTTCCCTAACTTTTTGCACTTCGTTCTTCAGTCCACCAATGTCCTCATACGAGACCCTAGGAACCCCTTTCGCTGCCGCCTTAGGAACGGAGCCGATAACGAATTCGGTATTGCTGTCAATCAATGACGCTGTATCAGTCGGCGAAGTGCTGGTAACAGCAAAGCCTATTCTTCTACCCATAATATTTAGGGGAATTATATCTCCCCGAGTGACAACGCGTCCCTCAAGCAATTCAGGAAGATAGTCTTCGAGTCCGACGATGTTTAGCTCCTCAGTAGGTGCCAAAATTACCTGCTCGGCCTTTTTCACATTGACTTTAAGCACACTAACAGTGTCGTCAATTCCGACACCAATATTATTGCGAGTATATCCATCAATTCTAATCACTTTTTTACCATGATCATCACGCTGACTTGACCAGAGCAGCACATAGCTTTTCTTCTTGCCTGATATTTCTAGAACATCCCCTGTTGACAGATCCATCTCCTCCATTACTTTTGGATCTACCAATGCCATTCCCCTGCCCACAAATTTTGAGTTAGTCTCGGCTACTCTTAGTGATACTTTATTATTATTATTATTATTGCTATCGAAATGTTTCATTTCTATTTTCACCTCTCAATAAAAATGGAGTGGATCTTAACCGATTTTTACTCCACCCGGACTTCTCTTGCCTTTGGCTTTGGAGGGGCTTTCAGCTTGATCTTCAGCTCCAGGATGCCATTTGCATAGATTGCTTTTGCAGAGGTGTCATCTAGTGGGACATTCACTGGAACGTCTGTGTGGTACTTCTTCTCGCCCTTCTCTGCATGTATAGAGACATACTCTTCTCCGACATTGACCTTGATATCTTGCTTTGTGACTCCGGGCATCTCTGCAGTGATAGTCAGCGTATTCTCTTTCTCATCTAGCACGGTGTCAACTAGGGGTTCTCTAACACCACTTTGCTCCACCAATCCTCTTGACGATGGTTTTACATTGCCAAATTCTCTTACATGGGGCTTCCCATCAGGTCCTACGGTTATCTGGTATCCGTAGTAGTAGGGTCCTTGGACAGCCATCTCAGAGCGGCCGGTTTCTCTTATAGTTCTGAACATCCTATTCAACATCTCCTCCGCTTCGGCAAACTCTCTGTCGATGCTCTCAAACATACTCCTTCCGAAACCTATATCCCAATCTCTTGACATTTTGTGGTTCACCTGGCCTATGTAATAGATGTTACATTATATAATTTTTTCGCCATATTGGCAACCCTTTTATTACGTGATGTAAATATGCCACATATCCAGAAGATGTACTCAGAGACAATATCCGTTCCAGAGGCTATAAGAAAAGTTCTAGCAAACGACCACGTTTATATGCAAGCCTTGACGCTAGGCATCGCAAACTATACTGCGCTAGCTGAAAAAATCAAGCCTGAAATCGAAAAATTGATTGGTTCCAAAGTAAACTTGAATACAATTGTAGTCGCTATCAAAAGATTTGCAGATGTACTGGAAAAGAAGAATCTGCAACAGCAGAATAGCAGTACGCATTTGACTGTAGCAAAAGCAAAGATGTCATTGACAGACAGTATTATAGATATCGACTTTCAAAAAGAAAATAATGAGGATGACAATGATGTCTTGGCCCGTGTTTTAGATGAATTCTTTGAGCAGGACAGCAGATATAATCTGTTTCAAACGCATAATCACTTTTCCCTGCTTACAGAGGATGCAGACGAAATCAGGAGAATGGTTGCTGATGCAATACAAAAATTCGACGGCAAGATAAGAGAAGGTCTTTCCAAGATAACTGTATCCTTGACTCCAGATGATCAAAGTCGGTACCACATACTGTCTCTTGTTTCAAATATATTATACAATCATCAAATTCCAATCCATAGCGCTTTCTTTACTACAAATGAAATGGTACTGATATTAAGTGGTAAAGATGCAGCCAAGGCATATGACTTGATCAGAATGAAATTAGGATAATCATTTTTCAAATAGTACGGATAAAAGTTGCTATGTTCAGCCATATTTAGCGTGCCGACGGTTATGGCACAACTTCCTAGATTAGGCTTGTCTCACATCCTTGCATTACTGCTGCTGCCCGCTCACCTCCTCCTCTATACCGTATTTCAATACAAAGTCGCTCATAGTATCGTTGTACTCAATTGGATTTTTTTTCTGATGCTTGGAAGTTTGACAGATGGTAGAGCTAATGTGATCCAACTGCGAAATTACCTGTTGCATTAAATTGGTTCGCTATCATCGTATTGTTTCCCCTCCATCTACAACAATGGTCTGACCACTGACAAAAGAGCAATAATCAGATGCAAGCATCAATGCTACGCCTGCAACTTCTTCTGGCTTGCCTGCCCTTCCAAGCGGGATAGAAGATACAATATCTATTCTTTGTTCAGTTGTCAATCTTTCCCAATTTCTCTGTGTAGCAATAGTTCCAGGAGCGATTGCATTGCATCTTATTCCATACTTGCCAAATTCAGCCGCTATATGCTTTGTGATTCCCAAATTAGCCGCCTTGGCCACAGTGTAGGGCGCGCCCTTTATGTATCCACTTATTGCAGG
>DAINBL010000139.1:0-4115 GCA_036732945.1 Nitrososphaera sp.
TAAAAAAGATCCTGTCTGCTCTTGAGGAGGCAAAGAAAAACCCAACTAGCATCAGGACCGAAGAATATGAGGACATCCATGAGGCCCTTGAAGCGTTTGTTATACAACGTTCCGGAATGGACGCTGGAGGCAAGATGCAAATTGCAAGGTCAAGAAATGACCAAGTAGTGCTCGATATAAGGATGAAGATTCGTGACGATATCAACGAAATTTGTGCGGCTTTATCGAATCTAATACAGGGACTCGTGGAGAGAGCAAAAGAAAACAAGCAAGTTCCGATGCTAATGTACACCCATTTACAACAGGCCCAAATAGGGACCTTCTCGCATTTCTTGTTGTCATATGCCTATGGCCTCATGCGCGATATGGAGCGGCTCTATCTGACATATCATAGGATAAACCAGTCGCCACTTGGGGCATGCGCGATAGGAGGCTCGTCTATCCCTATCGACAGGAAAAGAACAGCAATGCTGCTGGGCTTTGATAGCATAATAAAGAATTCTATTGATGCTACCAGCTCACGGGATGCATTTCTAGAGTATGCTTCAACACTTGCAATACTCACAAGCACGCTTGGAAGGATTGCAGAGGATTTCATTATCTGGTCAACCACCGAATTTGGCTACATAGAGCTTGCCGAATCATATACGTCTACATCCAGTGCAATGCCACAAAAGAAGAACCCTGATCCCCTGGAGTTGACAAGGTCAAAGGCAGCGATTGTCACTAGCAACCTTGTGTCAATGCTTGGCATAGTCAAGGCTCTGCCATCCGGCTACAGTCGAGACTTACAGGACATCAAGGCGCCATTGAATGGATCTTCTGCTATAACCCTTGACACAATCAAGATGATGGACCATGTAGTAAGATCGTTGCAGGTAAATAAGGAACGCATGCGGCAGGCTGCAAGTACCAGCTATGCAATTGCAGTGGACATAGCAGAGCAGCTTGTAATGCAAAATAAGATACCTTTCAGGACCGCTCACAGAATAGTTGGAGCCTTAGTGAGCAAGGCTGCAAGCAAGGGCAACATATCTCTTGTCAAGCTAGAATTTGCTGATGCTAGTTCAGTCTTGAATGCTCATAAAGTGGATGTCAAGCCAGATGAACTAATGAAAATAATCAATGAAATGACTCCGGAAAAGTCGCTTGAAGCTCGAAAATCACCAGGGTCGCCTAGTCTGCTAGAACAGGAAGAGATGATAAAATCGTTGTCTCAGGGCATATCCAATTACAGCACTGGAATTCAAAAACGAGCCAAGTTGGTCGAGGGTTCATTTGGCAATCTCGAGAGAACCGTCAAGAATTACCTCCAGTCGTGAATGTTATCGCACCGCGTAGCAACATTTTGCCGAAATTCGGCATCTTTCTATCTGCTTTTTGGCGATTAAGTAATTAAACAGACCAAAATACGTTATTTTAGATGCGATAACGTTTATATTATATCCAGAAGTAGTTGATTATCGCATAAAATGTCACTAAAATCAGAGGATCCAAACTACTATGCGCATCAGTATAACTGGATGGACCAAACTGGGCAAGATAAAAAAAAGATAAGGATCCTCGACAGTACGTTGAGGGAAGGCGAGCAGCACCCTGGCGTCTCATTTACCATTAAGCAGAGGATCCAGATTGCGTGGATGCTTGATTCTTTTGGCGTTGACCAGATAGAGATAAGTCCAGTGGTGTCGCCAGATCACTTTCAAGCAACCAAGACGATAATCAAGCAAGATCTCCGCGCAGACATCATGGCGCATACTCGGGCGATAAAGTCGGATATCGACATTGCAATCGACTGCGACGCGACTTGGATTGCAACCTACATGGGGATTTCAGACATTCACCTATCGGCAAAGCTAAAGATAACCCGTGAAGAGGCCAAAATAAGGGCATTAGAAGTCGCAGACTACATCAAGGCACATGGCATGAAGGCAAGATTCACAATGGAGGACGCTAGCAGGACAGAGCCACAGTTTCTCCTCGAAATGTGTAAGGACATGAACAAATGCGGCATTGAAAGGATAAGCATACCTGACACTGTAGGCATCATGCGACCGCGAGGCATGTATAATTTAGTAAAGATGGTGTACGACAACATCGACACAACCAAGACATCTATTGATGTGCACTGTCACAACGATGTTGGTCTAGCACTTGCAAATGCCTTAGCAGGCTGTGAAGCAGGCGCTGATCAGATTCATACTACTATAGATGGCTTTGGCGAACGCACAGGAATTCCAAGCCTAGCAGAGGCCGCGGTCGCACTAACTCTTATTTACAAATCAAACAACAACCTAAGATTACATATGTTAAGAGACCTTTCAAAGACCATTGCGGAATATGTCAGCCTCCCGATCCCTGAATCAAAGCCTGTAGTAGGTGACAGTGCGTACAAGCACAAGGCTGGCACTCACCTTGCTGCGATATTACGCAACCCCGCGGCCTATGAAATCATTGAACCGAGGATGGTTGGCAACAGGCGCAAGATCGTCTTTGGCGAGCTTGCAGGCAAGAACGGTGCCGCCTATCTTTTGTCCTTGCTTGGCCTTAAAACAGGCAAGGAGCAAGCAGAGACTCTAGCTTATGGCCTAAAAGAGTTACGAATGGGCGACATACTCGAGCTATACCTTGACGACAGACTGGAGAGAAAGATACTTAATGATGCTCCCGTAAAGGTAAGCCCAGCAAAGGAGTAGATTAAAGAAATATGCTAAAGTGCCCAGAATGTGATGCAGAGATCAAGGTGCCTCCCGACTCAATAGAGGGCGAGATCGTAACATGCCCAGACTGTGGTGCAAGCTATGAGCTTGTCAAATCGGCAGATGGCCTTGGCATTAAACCGGCTCAAGTTGTCGGTGAGGACTGGGGTCAGTGAGGCAAGAAGAAGAACAACCCCATCAGTCGTCACTATCAATATCATCATCATCATCATCAAAGCCTTCCAGTAAATCGCTTTTCATTCTATACGACAGCATCAGGTGGGAGGAGAAGGCTCTGTATGAAGCCGCCATAAAGAAAGGCGTCAAGGTTGAAAATGTAAACTGTAAGAACCTTGCGATTAACTTGAACGATAAGAATTCAAAATATAGGGGGCAGGTGGTACTCCAGCGAAGCGTCAGCTATTTCAAAAACGTCCATTCTACAGCAGCACTTCAAGGCCTCGGGGCCCAAGTCATAAACCCCTTGCATGCGGCAATAATGTGTGGTAATAAGATGTACGCGCACATGGAGCTTGAAAAGGCTGGGATCAGAACACCAAAAGCAGTGGCAGCATTTTCAGAGGAATCGGCAATCGCGGTGCTTGATAAGATCGGCTACCCTGCAGTGATCAAGCCTACAGTAGGGAGCTGGGGCAGACTCATCGCGCTGCTGCGCGACAAGGATGCAGCAAGAGCCGTAATAGAGGACAGAGAGCACATGTTTCCCCTGTATCAAGTATACTATTTTGAAGAATTTGTCAAGCGTCCACCCCGCGACATCAGAGCGATAGTAGTTGGCAATAGAGTAGTGGCTGCAATATATCGCTATTCGGGAGAAGGCGAGTGGAAGACCAATATGGCGCTTGGCGGCCATGCTGAAGCGTGCCCGGTGACAAAGGAACTTGAAGATGTCTGTCTCAAGGCTAAAAATGCAATGAATGGCCATATAGTTGGTGTCGACTTGATGGAGAGCGATAGCCAGGGTTTAGTGGTGCACGAAGTCAACAATACTACTGAATTTAAAAATACTGTACGTGTTACAGGAATTGATATTCCTGGATTGATGATCGATTACGCACTTGGGCAAGGAAAGTAGTTAGCAATTGGTATCACCAAGTTATGCTATAGAACTGTTAAGAAAAGCACTGGAGCTTTATACTCCATCCAGATCAGAGGCCGCACTTGCTAACATGATAAAGGACAGATGCGTCAACGAGCTTGGCTTTGAACAGGTTAATATCGACAACGTTGGCAACATTGTTGCTACTAAAGGATCTGGCGAGCCCTGTATCCTCCTGTGCGGCCACACAGACACAGTGCCCGGCCAAGTGCCAGTAAGGATAGAGGACGGCTACATCTATGGCCGTGGCGCTTCCGATGCAAAATCTCCTCTGATAGCGATGCTCTTGGCAGCCT
>DAINBL010000140.1:0-4095 GCA_036732945.1 Nitrososphaera sp.
TGACTATAGTGTAGCGCACCCATTCGGTTTCAGATTCACGTATCTTTTTGCCTACAGTTTCATCGCGGTCATCGATGTCGGTCCTTATTTGGTTTTCAGTCAGCTCTGCCAGTACCTTTTCGCAGTGTACGATGTGCTCTTGGCTGACTGGTATTACGCGAACCTGCGTGTGCGACAACCAGAGCGGTAGTGAGGCAATGCCACCTTCTTTAGACATCTTGGCCGATTTTTCCAATAGCGCATAAATTATCCGCTCGACTGCACCGGAAGGTGAGTTGTGCAGAATTATCGGGTTCTTTTTGGTGCCATCTTCTTCAACGAACTCCACGTTATAGCGCGCGCCGTTCTCCACATCTATTTGGTCTGTCGAGAGAGCGGATGCCTTGCCAAGGCCGTCGATGAAATTGAACTCCCACTTGAGTGTGAAGTAGAAGAAGCGCTCCTTCCATGTTTCAACTAGCACCGACCTGCCGAACCTGTTGATAAGCTCTGTGATAAAGTCTTTGTTCTCGTTGTAAAAGTCCTCAGTAAACCTTATGGCCATTTCTACATCTTTGATTGTTAGCCCAAGATCGGTGAGCACGCTTATTGACAGAGCAAAGCGTTTGAGAAACTCCTCCTTTGCCTGATCCAGGTCTCTGCAAAATGCATGACAGTCAGGCATAGTGAATGCCCGGAGTCGGCGCAAGCCCACTAGCTCACCACTTTTTTCGCGCCTAAATGAATATCTTGTCAACTCGTATAATTTCAGGGGCAGATGCTTGTACGATATATTGAAGTCCTTGGCCATCAGAAACTGGCCAAAGCATGCAGCAAAGCGCAGGAACAGCTGTTTGTTGTCTGAAGTGATGCTGTACTGCCTTGCAGGGAACCTGTTAAAGTAGCTCTGAAGCGAAGGGTGCTTGGTGTCATACATTATGGGTGTTTCGACCTCGATTCCACCATACTCCATCACTCGCCTTGTGATATATTGCTCGATAAGCGACTTCATTAGCCTGCCTTTTGGATAATAGCGAATGTTGCCAGCGTCTGATGCAGGCTCGTAGTCGGCTATCGCCAATTTCTTCATCAGCCGGACGTGTGCAGGCTGTTCATTGACTGTTCTGTTCTTTGCTGTTTCATAGTTTATAAGCATCTGAAGATTCTGATCCTGCTTTTTGAAGTTGTATTTGCTGACAGGTGTCATCTGTCCGCCAGGCTGCAAGATGTACCAGAATGACTGTAGTTTTTCCTCATCCTTGAGTGCAGAAGATTCCTTTTCTCTGTACAATTGGTCAGGGCGTTTATGCTCTTCCTGCTTTGAAACCTCCTTAGAATTCTCGGCCATCGGATGACCTTTTACCTTGATGTTAAACGCCTTTGTCCATCCAAAAGGGGCGCGGTAGACCTGCTTTATCGATCCCTTGGCGAAGCTCTCAACAGATTTGATCATATCTATTGCAAGAGGCGGCGGTGCAAGGTCAGAGCTCAGATGAGCGTATGGGTATACGAGCAGGCGGCTGCTCTTGACCGTGTCAAGATATTTTTTTATCTCGTCGACTGCCATCTTGGCAACGCTTTCGTCGTCTCTGTTCTCAACTGCTACAAAAGCTACCACCAGATCTTCGAGCCTGATCTTAGATGTTGGGGCGATCTCTTCAGCGTCGCTGATCTCTTTTTCAATCGGCTCATATTCAATAAAATCTGAATGGAGCTGCAGCAGTCGCATATATCCTAATCCTAATCTTGTATCTAATTTAAGCCCATCTGGCCCTTTCGTTTTCCCTGTCTTCCTTGGTAAGTTTTTTCCACTCTTTATAATGATCCCTGCAGAGATAGACCCTCTTGCTTCCACCCAATCCTAAATCGGGAGCCATGCTGGCCTTAATCCCACTCATCGAGCGCTCGGCCTGGTTTCCACAGCCAACAACACTGCAGTTGACGCCCTTGTCCACTCGGCCCATATGATTGCATGAGATATTTTCTAGCTATAAAAAGCTGACTGGATTAGCTTAATACATCAGACAGTATATAATTACGACAGTTGCCATACAACGATCCTCTATGTACTAAATGTCTTCACCCTCAGGAGCTTCACACATACATAGTGGCAAGTTTGCCTGATGATGCAGGAAAGATAAAGCGGTGCACTGTGGCCATTTGCCCTTGCATGGTGACTGTCAGGCAAAATGCGGACAAGTAAAGAGTCCATATCACTAGTTGGCAAAACTTATAACAAGTGTTCAGTCGATCAACCTCATTCATGTCCGAAGACGACAATAACTTTGGCGACAATTTTGATGAAGAGTTCGGTGAAGATGAGGACGAGTTTGGGAACGAAGATGAGAGCGTCAAGTCGTCGTATCTAACTCAAACATCTCCACAAACTCCTTGAGCTCTTGTAATAGAGCTTTAGGAACTTCCTGTTTTCACTTATCTTCATTTTGACGAATCTTTCTGCGGCAATTTATTACATGAGAGTAAAGATTATGAACTGAGCGTCTTGCGAAGGACGTCGCATCGAACGCATATGACCTCTGTACCCGGTCTCATGTTGGATAGCTGAGTGGATTTGCAATAGATAGATATCCCCATACCCATGATTGAATCCTACAAACTTGATAACAGAATGAACATGTGCGCGGGGGTAGTCAACGAGGCTTTGGCTATCGGCTGTGAATAGGTGCAGCACATTAGAACCTGCAAGGGTAGCATATTCTAACCTGCTGAAAGACTAGATCTCAGGTTCCAACAGATTCATAAAATAAAAACTCTTCCAACTATAATCATAAGGAATTTTATATTTATTTGTAGTCTGAAAGTATATCGCGGTAGCGCGAGTCCTTATATGCTATGTACTTAACGTATTCGCCATATGTCATATCAAAGGAACAATTAGAACACTTGACAAATGAAAAATCATCTGCTAGCTCTGCGGTACCCTTGCAGTCAGGACAGCGAACCTTCACGTGCCAATTTGAACCCAGAAAGTATAATAATGTTGCCAAACTTTGTCCAGAATTGTAACGTTATAAGCCAAACAAGTCCCAGATAACTTAGACAATAAAATGCTCTTTTACTGCTGACGTGATTCTATTTGGTCAGCAGGCAGATAAAATTTATTTGTTCATATACTTAGCCCATAGATAAGCTGGACTAAACTGCTTTGAGTATCAGAGCACCATTGCCAAAAAAGGTTGGAGAGAGGGCGCAGCCGGGATGATGAGTGCTTTGACATCTTCAAAAGTAGTTCAATAAGAAATGATAATCATAATAGAGATTTATTTCATCACAGAGTACAATAATCCACTTCGTATCCAGACGGAATAGATCGCTATTCCTGCAGGAATAACGATGCTTTAGAATTTTTTCATAATCCTAACAACTTATAATATCCAGAGCATCACTATTTGCAGATGAGCAAGACTTGCTTGAAGTGCGGTAAGACTATTGAGGAAATTATCGAGGATCCAGCTGCTGAGAAATACCCTGCATGCTCGGCATGCTGGAAGGAGTGGACTACTTATGCCGTCATGGTCATGAATGAGATGAGGCTGGATATGTCACTGCCAGAACACAGAAAGGCCCTCCGCAAATATGAGAGGGCATTCTTTGGGCTTGAAAAGGGTGTTGGTGAAATAGAAAAAAAGCCCGATAACCCCGAGGCACAACATGATCACCATCACTGATCTTTCAGGCCGACAGTTTTTAGCGAGTGCTCCGGAATCAGCTTTAGTATTTCGCTCCCGTTTGGCAGCCCGAGCAGCACTTCATGCAGCGAGTCCGTTAGGCGCTCTCGCTGCCCTTGATCAAGTGAGACAAAAGCAGTAGTCAGCGACTTAAAGTCAAGTTTTATGATAGAGCGAGGGTTTGCCAAAATCTCTCTACAGTAGGTTTGGAACATCAGTCCACGCTTCTCCGCGTCAAATTCTGACAGCAATTCAAGCCACGTCTTGAAAAGTGTTGACAATTTATTTGGATCTATAGTGGGCACTGCTGATAATGCTATGCTTATCGTTTCGCGTTTTTCTTCATCGCTCATTTCATAGAACTCTTTGAGGCGGTTTTGCAGCATTTGTTTTCGCAAAAAATCCGGCAGGTCTGCAAGTATATGGA
>DAINBL010000141.1:0-4070 GCA_036732945.1 Nitrososphaera sp.
TGTACTATTCAGCACCAAATATCTATATAATCTACTTTTTGTTTGAATTGATGTCAGTAGTTACCTGGTCTATCTTGTGGCGCAACGCTTCCTTGATCTTGGTGTTATCTATCATGTTGAGTGAGCCTTTGCAGTTGGGGCACTTGAAAAACAATTCAATTGCTACGTCAAATTTCACCCGCGGACAGTCACGGTTGCCGCAGTGGTAAAACTCTGTTGATTCTTCATATTCAAGGCGATTGTGGAGCCGGTCAAGGATCTTTTTCTTCTGATTGTCAATGAAATTGTCGACCTGATCCTGCTTGGCCCGCCAGCGGTAGACGAACCAACCTTTCTTTTCGTCCTTGACACGGATGCCAGTTATCAGCGCCTTGCCAAACATGTCATAGAGAACCTTGCGTACGATGTTTATCTTTAATCCTGTTGCGCTCGCAATCTCCTCGTCTGTCACGTCCTTGGTGTTCAAGAGGGCGCGGGCGACCTTGAGGTACTCCTCGCCTCCAATCAAACCAGCAATTTTGACAAAAGAGTCCTCGTATTCTATGGAGTGCATCTAATGATGCTAATAGTGTGTGTTTTTTCTGATATATACTTAATGCACATAAGCGCTATAGGTGCCGTAAAGGGGATAAATACCGCCAGAGTAGTCACTCATATAGCCCCATACATCGGCGCTTATCGGAAGCCGATGAAATGCTGATTTTTGTCGATCGTCCAGGACATCATAGACCATCTGGCCTATCACTATCTGGTCAGGCTTGCCAAGCGATGTCATTTTCGTTGCTATATTGATGGTATGGCCCAAGATGTCAAAGTGGGGCCTCTTGAACTTTTTGCCGTCTACGTTGAAGGTATCCCATCCGTATTGTACCACGACATTTTCGCCTAGGTCTATGCCAACTCGCACGTTCATCTCAGCATAGTCGTATTGATTCAAGATCGGGTTTATGCCCTCCCGGATTATTTTGACCATCGAGTGGGCGCAGTTGACTGCATTGATGGATGGGAGATACTTGTCATTGTTTGCAAGGAAAAACGCCATGATGGCATCTCCCACGTATTTCAACACATAGCCACCATATGCCGATATTGTGATCGACATTTCTTGTGTGAACGCTTGGATTATGGCTGCGAGCCTATCAGTCGGCAAATCAGATGACAGTCTAGTGGAGCCGACAAGGTCTATGTGGAGGATTACGAGCATAACCTTTGACTTGGAGTACTTGGAAAGAATTTCATGTGTTTCTTCAGTAGAGATGTCGAACTTGGATTCCACTTTAAGCGCCTTCCAGACTCTCTGCTGAGCCATCCTGATTGCCTTGTCAAGGTCGACTACGGCATCAAGGTAGAAAGATGCCAAGACGGCAGCTTCAGGTTCTTGCGTGGCAGGCATATCCTTCCTATTTATGTTTTGGATTACCTTGTCGACATCTTGGGGGGTGATATCGAGCTGGAATGCAATTATCTCTGGGGATATGCCGGAATTGTACAAGTTAATTATGGTCTGCCGTTGGCTCTCAGCCATATACGATGAGCTTTCGTCATAAGCATTAGATATATACTATTATTTGTTATTGCATCAACTTCCAGCGCGATTAATAATAACCGCCGCCAGTAATATACAAGTGAAGCAATGGCGAGTAAAAATCAAGACGAAGGAAAGATCCTGCTGACGCTGCCAAACATCAAATATTTGGTAGAAGGGCTTGACGCTTTGCTGACGACTGATCTGGATGGCGAGAAGCGTGCTCAGGTGATTCAGCTGCGCAACGACCTCTTGTCGCACATAAATAGCATATTTAACGATTATTCGTAATTATTGCTGCTGTTTATCGGATCTTGCTGATGATGACTCAGTTTGTAGACAGCAGGCCTTTTTCATCAGATATCTCTGCTGAACGAGCCGTGAGTGCTAGGGACTGATTGGACACAGACGGAGAACATGAAACCAAACAAACCACACCCCACCTCACTTGGCTGTAATAGGATCAAGTTGTAGGTACACAAATTAATAAGCTCTGTTATGGTGTGCATCACAAAGTAGTCACGACTATTTAATATTCTTCTGGCTCGCAAATCCAAGTGATTCAGAAGGCCAAGCGTAGAGTTACTTAAAAAGCTGTCTGTATCACCATAGGCCGTCAAAGCATGACAGCGGGCTGTTGGATTTAATTCACAAAAAGATATCTGATTGAACTCTCATTTTTTATTACACCTTTTAAGACAGAGGGTCTTTCGATATATGCAGAAAGGTCTATTGACGCCCTGCTTTATACGCTGCTAGGAATGTCATGAGTGTCATGGCAAAAAGCAAGATACCAGTTGACAGATGAGTTGCGACAAGAAGAGGCTCAAGACGGGTAGTGACCACCAACATGCCAAATAGTATCTGCACCGATATGACTATTGCTGCAATGATTGCGGTTTTTCGCGCTGGCTTGAATTTCGTGAATGAGTATGCAGCAACAGCAAAGATAAGGCCAGCCGTTATCACCACCATCACCCTATGATAATGCTCAAAGAAATGCTTCTCGGAAGGCAGGCCAAAGCCGTTTGGACAGAGCGGCCATTCAGGACAGGAAAGCCCCTGATTCGAGGAACTGATGTAAACCCCAACCAGCATTACAGAGTACAACATAGCAAGGGCAGAGAAGGAAAGGCCTATCGCCACCTTTGGGCTAGAGGAGTGTTGCACCTCCACAGCAGAAAAAATGTGCTACGTCAATTATAATCTTGGCATTTAACTTTCTTCTACTCCATTTTCTCATACCTGTTTTATGCTGTATAGCCGCTTGCTTTGCAATGGAGAAAGAAGCACCTACAGAGACTGATCTAGGTAGCTATGAGGGTAAGTATCCAAAGGACCTGTTCAATAAGACAGTGATTGTAAACGAGCAGGCGATGGGACGTGTTGCAAAGGAAACGGATGACCGAATAGTTGTTTTTAGCGATTCTGGTAATTTACGGTTTGACATTCCCAAGTCAAAGATCACGCTTTCAGGAGGCTCTGTAATGGTAGGTGAGCCGCTTGAGCAGTATGCAGTTGACAAGGATGCGCCAATGCCGGAGGCTAGAAGCCTTAGACCATCTGCTGAAGAAATACGGCAAAAGGCAGGGGAAATGCCTGCAGCGAACGAGAAATACAGTTCGGTGGAGGAGCCGACTCTTCCGATAGAAGAGAGGAAGCCATCGATGGTTGAGGAAAAGGTTAGAGGTGCTGCTACTGAGGTCAAAAGCTCTGTCGGTTATGAGTTGGGACAGGCTTCCAAGACAGTCAAGGAAAAGATGAAGGATGCAGGTGAAGCCGTAGTAAATGTTGACGTAGAAGGAGCAGCAAGCCGGATTAAAGATGTGGCTCAGTCAGGAGCTGAAGCAGCAAAAGAGAAAATTGTGGCAGCTCAGAGCAGTACAGAAGCTGGATTAAGCTCAGAGAACATGATGAAATTTGAAAAAGAGTCAAAGCAATCTTCTACAGAGACTGATCTAGGTAGCTATGAGGGTAAGTATCCAAAGGACCTGTTCAATAAGACAGTGATTGTAAACGAGCAGGCGATGGGACGTGTTGCAAAGGAAACGGATGACCGAATAGTTGTTTTTAGCGATTCTGGTAATTTACGGTTTGACATTCCCAAGTCAAAGATCACGCTTTCAGGAGGCTCTGTAATGGTAGGTGAGCCGCTTGAGCAGTATGCAGTTGACAAGGATGCGCCAATGCCGGAGGCTAGAAGCCTTAGACCATCTGCTGAAGAAATACGGCAAAAGGCAGGGGAAATGCCTGCAGCGAACGAGAAATACAGTTCGGTGGAGGAGCCGACTCTTCCGATAGAAGAGAGGAAGCCATCGATGGTTGAGGAAAAGGTTAGAGGTGCTGCTACTGAGGTCAAAAGCTCTGTCGGTTATGAGTTGGGACAGGCTTCCAAGACAGTCAAGGAAAAGATGAAGGATGCAGGTGAAGCCGTAGTAAATGTTGACGTAGAAGGAGCAGCTAGACAAGCGGCAGGTGGAATCAAGGATTTGGCTCAGTCAGGAGCTGAAGCAGCAAAAGAGAAAATTGTGGCAGCTCAGAGCAG
>DAINBL010000142.1:0-4029 GCA_036732945.1 Nitrososphaera sp.
AGGTGGCGGATTGCCGTTATCTTTTTCGCTTCATCAAGTACATTAGCTCCAAGCTTACTGTTCGTCTCCCTTGGAATATCTTCACTCTTGCTGCCTGTAATTTCTTGTATGAATTGATCAACTGTCATCTGGGGGATCCTCTCAGAGAGTATCTTCTGGCCTATTAGCCTTATCTCATGCTTTTTCGATGAATTAACTCTGCGATGGGTGAATGCAATCATTGCAACTCTGAAAGTATGGCCATCTATTGTAGTATAGTCGCCAATCAATGTGATCATAGAACTACCTCTCCGGATAAGGCTCCTGAGAAACTCTTTGGCATATTCATGTCCCTTAAAAATAGTGGTTGCGACACCATCGGTTATATTGTCTATCTGGACAAAGACCTTAATTTGGTGCTGATCCATGCTTTGGTCGGGGTTACCTTTCATCATGTCGTGCAGGGTATTTTCAATTGTACGTCCCTTTGATTGATTTGCGTCCGTAACCGGTATAAAATTAATAGGCACCTGGGGCTCGAACCCTGGGGGTTTATTTACAATTACCCATTGCTTGTCACGCCACTTGTCGCGTACTCTGCCTCCTTTTCTCGCTCCTTTCGCCATAAATTCTTCTTCTTCCCATCCTTTGACTAAAATTTATAATATATATACGATGCGTCAAGCCTCAGCTCGAATCTCCTCCAAACCCCCCATATATTTTTGCAGTACCTTTGGCACCTCTACCGTTCCCCTTGGAGTCTGAAAGTTTTCAACTATCGCGACCATCGTGCGCTCTGTTGCAACAAGTGTGCTATTGAGTGTATGCACAAGACGCGTTTCTTCGTTGGTCTTGTCACGGAATCGTATGCGAAGTCTTCGAGCCTGGTAGTCTAGGCAGTTTGAGCATGAAACAACTTCCCTGTAGGCATTTTGGCCAGCCATCCAAGCCTCAATATCGTACGTCTTGGCTGATATCTTACCGGTGTCGCCGGAGCATAGCAACATTACCCGGTAAGGAATGCCAAGCTGCTTGAAAAATTCCTCAGATAGTGCAAGCATCCTTTCGTGTTCCCTCCACGACTCTTCTGGGCGGCAGAAGATAAATTGCTCCGCCTTTTCAAACTGGTGAACACGAAATATCCCCTTCATGTCCCTGCCGTGTGCACCGGCCTCTTTACGAAAGCAGGAGCTAAAACCAGCGTATCTTATTGGAAGCTTTATTCCTTCAAGGATTTCGTCCATATGCATACTTGCTATTGCATGCTCAGATGTCCCTATCATGTAAAGGTCCTCCCCTTCTATCTTGTAAATCACGTCCTCAAAGTCATTCAGTATAACAGAGCCGACCATCGGTTCCCTTCTAATCATGTATGGTGGTTGGATTAGAGTATAGTTATGGTCTGATAAAAAATCAAGTGCAAAGTTAGCCAATGCCTGGTTCATCTTTACAAGTTCATTTTTTAGGAAGTAGAACCTTGAGCCTGATACTTTAGCGGCACGGCCCAGGTCGATAAGATCAAGTGATGTGGCAAGGTCAATGTGATCCTTTGGACTAAAATTCGGCCTTATAGTTCTACCATTTTGTCGAACAACCACATTCTCCTCTTCGTCTTTGCCAACCGGAACCCCCTCGTTTAACAAGTTGGGCAAAGCCATAATCAGCTGATTGAACTTCTCTTCAATTTGAATTGCTTCAGATTCCGTCTGGTCAATTACTATGCTCACCTGCTTCATCTCTGCAAGTTCAAAAGACGCATCCTGTTTGGACTTCTTCTTGCTTGCAACAGTTTCAGAGAGCAGGTTCTTTTTCCGACGAAGCTCCTGAGTTTTGATGATAAGCTCACCGCGGCGCTTGTGTAGCATAATCAGGTCGTCTAGTGGGAAATCTGTCATGTTACGCTTTTTCAGCATGTCTCGAATGGACTCAGGATTTTCTTTTAATATTCTGGGGTCTAGCATTAGCCGGCCATCACTTTCTTTGCTAGCGATATGTGCTCAAGAAGTTCATCAAGGGTGCTCAATATCGTTGCAGTTGGGATATTTTTGCCTGTCAACTCAATTGCAAGCATAGAGTCTTTTGAAAATACCTTCATTGACAGACCCTTTGGAAAGTTAACATTATCTGGTATTAATGCCTTCACTGCCGCCTTTGCTTCGGCGCTGCTCGAAAAGGAGATCTCAACTGAAACTGCAACATCAAGATGCCTCCTTGGCAGATTCTGGATCATTTGTTGTCTCCACCTTTATGCTTGCAATAAAATCCTCAAGACCTGAAGTTGGGATGCTACAGCCTGCAGCTGCTGAATGTCCGCCCCCTGTGCCATTTAATGCCTTGGAGCACCTATGCATTATCACGCCAAGGTTTGCCTGTGACTTGCAATCAAGGCACTTCCTTGCGGAGAACTTGTAGGAGGTCCCTTCCTTCTTGAGGGTCCTGACAAATAGTAGTCTGCCCCGAAGGGAAGGTGATCCGCTGAGTAGTGATGAGACTGCTCCTAACATGTCTTCCTCTAAGATGCCGTCACCATTTACAAAGGCAATCTTGCCGTCGTCGGCAAGCCTCCATTTTTCGCTAAAGATCGTGGAAATATAGTTGCGCAGAGTCCTCCTATACTTATTCAGTATTTCTTCTCCTGCGCTTAATGCGTTGTTTCTATCTCCCATACATATTGTAATGCCTACTCCTGCCCTTCCTGTCCTACCGCATGCATTGAGCATGGTTGAAAATTCCCTTGCGTCTCTTAACTGGCTCCGCTTGTCCTCTCTTGCAAGCGTATAGACGTAGCCAATAAGGTCGTCCCGCAATATTTCGGATATCCTTTCATCAGTAGTAGCCACAAACTTCGTTATTGCTTCAACAATCGCGCTTTTCTCCTCCTGCGAAAACTCTGCCAGTACACGCCAACGACCACCGCCATTATCTTTGAGTTGTACTCCCGCGTTCTTAAGCAACAGGTAACACGCCTCCCTGTTCCAAGTGAGCCCATCTATGTAATGAAAGGGTGTGTATGCAAGCGCTTCATGCAAGGGACGCGTCTCACGTCCAGTGAGTATGATATCGAGATCGACGCTTACAAGCCCGAGCGACTGGGCGCTCTTTAGTATTTCAGAATTTAGGCCAGAAAATGACCTTTTGTCCCCTTGGTCTTGCCTATCGCCCACTGCTGAAACAAGTGCTATGGCTGACAAGTCGCGATTCTTCAAGTCCAGCGTGCTCGCAACCATGTAGGCCATTCCCCCTGCAGGCACTTCTCTTCCTCCATCTATGCCGAATTTCCACGGATTCAGTATCTGACCGTCATCGTCTGTTAATATCTCTTCCTCAGTAATCTCATGATGGTCGATGATGAGCCACTTGTTCCCAAATGCCTTTCTCAGATGCGAAGCCCAACCGCCTCCTAGGTCAGTTATAACATAAAAATCGCGGCTTTCAGTCCTCATCTTCTCAATAACAGAGGAATTCATGTCCGAGATGGCCCTGACAGAATAGCGCGCACCCATACGCCTCAGTGCCATCGCCATTATGCTACCTGATGCGATTCCGTCTGCGTCAAGGTGAGTGATGATGGCAACTTCATTGCCACCTTCTACACTCGATCTCAATTTTTCAGAAAGATGTTTAACTGCATCAGTAAGCCTGTCACTCATCTACCGTAGTACCTTTAATCTTACTGTAGCTGGGCGATGACTGCTGCATATTTCCAGTTCTTTGGAATCTTGCCCTCTCGCTTGTAGTACCCAGACATCCTGTGGATCTTGGACTCTACCAACTCGAGCGACCGCACATTCCGATGGTCGCTATTGTGAACTCTAAGGTGTTTCTGAAGCCCAAGAGCCTTTTTAACTAGCTTGTCCAGATCTTCTGGCATCTCTGACATTATGTTGTTCTCAATCAAAACTTTAGTGAGACTTTTGCCTAGGACTGGCTTGGCGAGTGGTATGTTGTGTTCATCCCTTAGCCTCAGTCCTATTTCGCTTGGGCTTAAACCTTCCTTTGCAAGCTCGACAATGAGAGCAGAGACCTGATCTCTACTCTGGCTTATCCAAG
>DAINBL010000143.1:0-4009 GCA_036732945.1 Nitrososphaera sp.
AGATCCAAGAAAGCTGCAGCTGGAAGAAAAGGAGGCAAAAAAGGTGGTCGCACATCAGCGGCAACTAAAAGAAGACGGGTCGGCAAGAGAGAAGCATCCACTAGTGCTACAGGATCTGATGCCGTGACCACAGGTGCTACAACATAGAAAAAGATAGTTAAAGGAAGAGAATTAGTGGAACCATAAATCCATTTTAACTATTTAAATTTTTTAGTAGTCGCACGTCTACTGTGTGGTATCATTGCCTCAGGAATAGTCATGGTCGTTCAGGCTGTTTTGATGCATGGTAGAGGTCCTTGCGTATCGGCTTGATTATAACCCCATGCTCTCTTCCACCATAAATCCTCAGCGAAATAATCTGAACAATCAATTGAATGCAGCTTTGGTAATTCGATGAGGCATCAGGGGGAGGGCGTCAGGTGACCTGCTGCAATATGACCTTCATAAGCACTAGCGTTATCAAATTTTACTCCACATATTTTGCATTTGAAAAGGCCATCTTCCGTGATCTCTGTCATGTCTTTTACATCTTTGTTGTTATCGCCTAGGTTACTTACCATACTTGATCACGATGTCACTTTTTTCTTCCTGTCATCGATTCAGATTTCGATCCGGTATAACGTATGAGTCCAATATATGCATAGAGGGATTATACAGTTGTAGCTTTTTCACCAGTAGGGCTAGCTTGCTCTTTACTCCTTCCGGTCAATGCAGCTTCGACTCTTGGCCATAGCTTATCGAACGTCATAGGAAGATTTGTTTCAATCCATTTTGCCATCGATTCTTCTTCTTGCATACTTTGTTTTAGCGCTGGAATTGCATTGCTAATGCCTAACCTTTCGCATAAATGAATAAGCGTTCTGTAGGCAATAATTTCAACATGCTCAATACCATAGTCTTCTTTTGTGTGCATAAGTTCCAATTCTTCGGGCATAGGATTTTTATCTCCTCCCCCTCCACCTGTAATTGACTTGGCCATATCAGTTAAGGTCTTTTTTGCCATCATTCCTGTTGGCAATCTTAATGTTGGCAGGTCTGCTTTGGAATCAGTTGGGCTACCCCCCAGATCTGTTATAATTTGTCTTAGCCTTTCTTGGTGTGCTCGAGTCTCATCTTGATGGTGTTGCAATTGCTCCTTGCCTTCCGGCAAAATGCATTCCTGTATCCTTGAATCAAGTCTATCAACTGCTGCATTTTCAGCAGACAGCATTTCATTAAGATGCTCCACAAGTTTGTCTTTAATTTCTGGCGCAACATTAGTTGCAGACATAGTGATACAGATGGCGGATATTGGTCTTAATACTTGGCTAGATTGCCTTTATTTTCTAATATAGGAAGAACCACTTTGATAATTTTTCTTCATAAGAAGATATTAGATCTATTATCTTGATAAGTTACTTTCATATAGAAATAAAACTCCACTTTTTAGAATTTACTGATAAGAGTTTTAACTGTATAAAGAATGTAATGAATTAGTCAATCGTACATTCAATGTGTCTTCTTCTTCTTTTGTGCAATAATGATCCTACCGTGATACGAGATTTCCATTGTCTAACAACAAATATACTGCTTTATACTGCTAAGAATACGATCGGCTATGCAAAGACCCCAAACCCTCTCTACTGCAGCTCACACCAGACAATGCTAAAGAATTCTTACCGCTAATCCCATAATCAAACCTCTACTAAAGTCGAATAAGGGAAGCAAAATATGGCAAAGACCATTTCTCTCAAAGGCATTATACTTATTACAACCCCTTAACCGGCCACGGAGCTTTCTTAAAAATATGTTTAAAATAGTGTCGACTCCAGCATATCGCTGTTGACTACTAATGGGCTTTTCATTGGCAGGTTCCAGCCATTCCATAAGGGGCACCTTGCCACAGTTAAATTTGCATTAGGCAGGGTCGACCAGCTGGTAATAGTAGTCGGAAGCGCACAAAAAAGCCATGAACCCAGAAACCCCTTCACTGCAGGTGAGCGGATAAGAATGATAAAAGAGTCGCTTGATGTTGATGGTGAAGCCGATATCAGGCGCATACTGATAATCCCCGTTCCGGATATTGATGTGCACTCACTTTGGACTCATCAGGTGGATATGCTTGTACCAAAATACGATGCCGTGTTTGCAAACGACCCATTTACAATTATGCTGTTTCATGAGCAAGGCACCGAGGCAATTGAAGCGCCTCTTTATAGGCGCGATGAAATGAAGGCTACCGAGATAAGAAAGAGGATGGCTGCGGAAGAAAATTGGGAAGATCTAGTTCCCATACCTGTCTCAAAAGTAATAAAGGAAATAAATGGCGTTGAAAGGATCAGGGCAATTTCTAGGAGGGATATGCCAGGCCACATTCTATGAGTAGAAAATAATATATTTCTAGGCTGATTGACCATACAATGTTACTGAAGTTGTTTGGCAATAAGAATGAGAGCAAGGAAGAAGGACGGCCAGCTTCAAGCTTTGTTAACGAACCGTGGTATATCGACTTGCAAAAGCTAACAAATGAAGAATTGATGCGTATGTATACTATGATATCAGACGGCCAATACCGGTTTGCCAAGAATGCTTGGTATATCCCTATCGAGAAAGACCACCGCTGTCCTATCATGGTAGCAAAAGGTTACAGGTCGCCGGATACGCTAGATAGGATGGCAGAGTTTCAGGATACGGCAAAGCTTCTGGAAAGTGACTTTCTCAATTTTATCGATGCATGGGACTTTGGCTACATCACTGAGCAGGACATCGAAAAGGCGATCCTGAGGATATTAGAATCAAGGAACATCGCAATAACTGAGCACAGCTAATCACAGATGGATCGCCAATACACAACGTGGATCACTTTTCTTCCACTTTTCTTACAGATCTCATCAGATCGATAATTGCGCTATTTGTAGTCATTGACCCAATTGGAAGCGTGCCGGTGTTCATTGCACTCACACAGAAGATGGAAAGAGCAGAAAGAGCATCTGTCACAAAGACTGCAATCATCACTGCAGCGGGCTTGCTCTTTGTATTTGCGGTAGCCGGTGCGCAGATTCTATCCATCTTTGGCATCACCATTTCCAGTTTCATGGTTGCCGGTGGCATTCTGCTTTTCATTGTGGCGATTGAACTTCTTACCCATGGCGAGTGGAGATTTGCAGGCGCAGGGGTGCAGGGTGAATCAGGTGTTGTCCCATTGGCATTTCCGCTGCTTGCTGGCCCTGGCGCAATAACAGCTGTGATGATCTCATTCCAGACTGCAGGTCTGATCGTGACTGCTTTATCGATCCTAATAGTGATAGGCATTACCTATATCGTATTAAGGTACATCGATAGGATTCACAAAGTTATTGGAAGACGAGGCTCGATCATTGTTACTAGGGTTTTTGCGGTGCTCATTGCCGCTATTGCTGTCCAATTCATTGTTGATGGAGCTCGGGCGCTCTTTAGCTAGGAAAGATTTGTTAATATATTTAGCAATTGGTTTTGAAACCGTTGACAGAACACGACAATAGTGGCGACCGTAGAGAAGTAGGTCTTAAGCTGCTATCAAAGCACAACATTTCAGTTGGCGACAGCGTCAAGATTGATACAGAGGATGGCGAGATAACCGGCCTATTGATGCCGCGCTACGAATCTGCCAGCGAAGAATACATTGTCATCAAATTAAAAAGTGGATATAACACTGGCATACATGTCGAAAAAATAAATTCGATAACAAAATTGTTGGACAAAGATCAATCTTCTGCCTCTGTCAGGAGTCCTGTAATTACTGCTAAACAAAATTTGCCAAAAGTTGCCTTGATAAGCACTGGTGGGACAATAGCAAGTAAGATAGATTACCGTACCGGCGGCGTGCACGCAGCCCTTTCTGCTGATGAATTGTATGCATCAGTGCCTGAGCTTGCTAACCATGCATCAATTGACCCTGAAGTATTGATGAGTGAGTATAGTGAGAATCTTAGGCCAGAGCACTGGACGTTGATAGCAGAAAAGGTCGCAGAAAAAATCAAGACAGACAAGT
>DAINBL010000144.1:0-3965 GCA_036732945.1 Nitrososphaera sp.
TCTTACATGACCCCTGATGCCATTCTGTATAAAGCCATCTTTAGCAGGTTAGATAAAAGTTGCATGAAAAATGGGGTTGCTGAGATTTTTCATTACTACTTGAGCAGGTCAAGGGTGATCATGCGTATGCGCTCGGAGTCTCCTCTGAACTGCTTGATGCAGCGAGATAAATATTGTCTGGGTGCACCATCGTGCTGACTTGCTAGTGTAAATCCAAGCGAGAGAAAACAGGACTTAAGCCAATCAGCCCATGCGAAGTACTGATCATCGCTTACCGGCTGCAACAACTCATCAGTTAATTCTGTAACAAGCACGAGCCTTCCCTGTTTTTTTAGCTTACAGTACACGGATTTGTAAAACGGCTTCCACCGCTCTTCCCTTTTCTCGTCAATGAATGCAGGGTCAGGCAGAACCACTATGAATTGATCAATAGATTCATTCAAGAATGTTGGAATAATGTCTTCAAAAGAGCTATTCATGATAATAACATTGGAAAGGGCAATTCTTGACCTGGCCTGTCCGCACTGCTCATTGTCACGCTCGATCCCAATATATATTGAATTGCCATCGTGCTTGGCAAGGGTTTCAAGCAGTATGCCGTCACCCATGCCAAGCTCTACAACTAGCCGGGGATAAGAAAAGAAGAAAGGTCCTTCCTTCAGTGTTAAGCCTTTAGAAGCTCAGCCTCAAGTAATTGCTGCAGGAGCTGAACTGCTTCTTGCTCGACTTGCTGCCTTGGCATGCCAAGCTTGGCTGAGAATTGGTCGGTGATCTGGTTGATGGTCTTGGTTCCGTCGCACGCGTTCCAGAATTCTACGATTGCTTCATTTACCATGAAGCCTTGATCCTTATCGTTGGCAAGTATCAGTGATCCATCATCCTGCTTTGCAAATTTTCCTATTTTCATGGGCTTGCTCTTTTCATAATCGATCTGGAACCGAAGCTTCGGCTTGCCAAATCCAAGCTTCTCTCGCACATCCTGATTCATTTTTTCAAGGCTCCAAGGCGGATCCCATACTATGTCGACGGTCACATTGCCGACCCCGTTTACCTTGCCTACGTAGCGCTTGACATCACTTACTAGAGTATCATGAAGCGGACAACCTCTGGTAGTCATTGTCATCTTGATGTCTACGTCTTTACCGCCAGCAACCTTGATTCCATAAATGAGTCCAAGGTCCACTACATTGACCGGTATCTCCGGATCCATGCATTTTTTCAGTGCTGCATAAACTTGCTCTTCGGTGACTGTTTGCTGTGTTGACATTGCTATACCTACTATTCTATAGGGTAGGACAAAACATGATAAAAACTTTATCAGCCAAGCAATGCTTTAAGATTCTTATCAAAGGGCGGCGTGAGTATGCCTTTTTGGGTAATGATGCCTGTGATAAGCTCTGGAGGGGTCATGTCAAAAGCAGGGTTGAAAACTCTTACTCCTTTGGGGGCAATCCTTTTCTTGCCTACCTTGACCACTTCGTCTGCTGATCTGTCTTCAATTATCACATCCTCAGGATTACTTTCAAAATCAAATGTAGATAACGGTGCTGCGACGTAAAATGGCACATTATGTTTATTGGCAAGAATTGCCACTTGATATGTCCCAATCTTATTGAACACATGGCCTGTGTGAAGCACTCTATCAGCGCCTACGATAACATGGTTGATTGCGCCCCGCGCCATCATATGGCCAACAGCCGTGTCGGTTATCAGGCTGACATCAATGCCATCATGCAGTAGCTCAAACGCAGTCAGACGAGAACCCTGCATCACCGGGCGTGTTTCTGTTGCAATTACGCTAAGGCGTTTGCCAGATTCCCTAGCAGCCCTTATGACACCGAGGGCAGTACCATAAGCGACTGTCGCAAGTGAGCCGGCATTGCAGTGGGTGAGTACCATATCGCCGTCTTTGAATAGTTTGAGGCCATGTGCTCCAATTTTCCTGTTGGTTTCGACATCCTCCTCTGCCATCTTGAGCGCCTCATCAAGTACTACTCTCTTTGCTTCTTGTACTGTCTTGGCTTGCATGCCCTTTGCCATCACCCTCTCCAACGCCCAGAAGAGGTTAACGGCAGTGGGTCGAGTCGCATGTAGCACCTTGAATGCATTGTCGAGATCTGTCATTAATTCAGTCAATGTCTTGGCATTGCTCTGTTGAGCTGCCAAGGCTAGGCCGAAAGCAGCGCTTACCCCTATCGCTGGCGCACCCCTTACTACAAGTTTTCTAATCACATCTGCCACTTCCTTGTAGTCTTTGCACCTTACATAGACGAGCTTGTTTGGAAGCTTCGTCTGATCGATGAACACTACAGAATCATTTTTCCACGCAACTGTCAGCAAAGGATCTCGATTGTGAGCCAAACATTGTGAAATCTTTTTTCAGGCAGTATTAAATCTAACTAGGCCTACCTATAGATGCAAATCTGAGGGCAGCAAATCGCGATCTATCAAGAGTGCCGCGGCAATCATATATGGCTGCACCATTGAGCTCTTCATTTGTAATGTTACGATATTCTGCATGGTCTGAAACCAAAATCACAAGATGAGCATTCTTTGCCGCCTTTGACAAGTTCGATGTTAGCATGATATCATGTGGAAGATTAGGATCGCTTGTTATAAATGGGTCATGGACCCGGATCTCTTTTACTTTCAACTTCTTTAGCTCTTCAATCACCTTGTAAGTGGGTGACAGGCGGGTGTCTGAAACACCGCCCCTGAACCCCAGTCCAAGTAATGCTACGATACATTTCGGAACGTCAGCCACATCAATCAATTTCATTGCTTGTTCTACGCAATACGCAGGCATCGAATCGTTAACATTCCTTCCTAAGCTTATGATCTTGCATTCGACTCCACTTGCGCTTGCTGCGTGTAGTATGAATTGAGGATAAACTGGGATGCATGCGCCGCCTACGCCGGCCCCAGGCTTGTGTATGTGGCAGAAAGGCTGAGAGTTGGCAGCTTCTCTGGCCACCCAAAAGTCAACACCTACTTTTTCGCAGAATTTAGCCATCTCGTTTGCAAGCGCGATGTTGACGTCGCGGTAAACTCCTTCTAGGAGCTTTTCAGCCTCTGCGGTTCTCATATTACCTATCTTTAAGACTCCCTTCTTGGCCACCAAGGAATAAAGCTTGGCGCCAATTTCTAAGCTCTTGACACCGGCGCCTGCCACGATTGCTGGATATCGCACTTCAATATCTTCAATAGCCCTGCCCTCATAGATGCGCTCTGGATTATATACCATATAAAAATCCTGTTCGACTTTCAACCCACTCTCTTTCGCTAAGAGAGGTATGACAATATCTTCAGACGTGCCAGGCGGCACACTTGGATTAAGTGAAACAACGTCTCCTTTCTTCAGGCCTTGGCCAATGGCAGTTGTCACTTGCTTTACCGCGGAAAGGTCTGCAGAGAATGAACTGGTAAGCAGCACTGGTACGCATATTAGCTTGAAATGACTGTCTTGAGAAGCCTTGATGGGATCGCTGTATAGGTGAAATCGCTTTTCCTTGAGCCCTTTTGAAAATGCCTCGTTTACTCCTGGCTCATAGATGTGTGTTCTCCCCTTCCTTGCATTTTTAAGTACTTCGGATGAGCTGTCTACGCCTATCAGATGAGCGCCAGCTCGCAGCCATGCTGAGGCAAGAGGAGAGCCTACATGCCCAAGGCCATAAACCGCGATTTTAAATTCGCCTGATCTGACCCTTCTTAAAAGATCTGCATCGGCGTTGTTCTTGTTAGCTGAGATGGCATGTGTCTTGATGCTGTCCTTCATAAAGTATGACATACAGCTTCTTTTCAGATATTAGAATTGATCTCTTGTATACCGACTAATAGGTTAAATTCATGAAGCGGCCTATGCGACATTATTGCCTGAACCAATACCTGCAGCCATCAAGAAATTCGCTAGTGAAATCATGTACCCAGTTGCACTTGTCGGCTGTCGTACATCGGAAATGTCGCTT
>DAINBL010000145.1:0-3927 GCA_036732945.1 Nitrososphaera sp.
TCTTTGACCTTTTTCACCTTTTTTCCAAATTTGGATCTGTCCGCCATACACTTCGTTATCATAAACAAATGAAGGAACTTGTGAATAGTAACCCTCACGTCCTGAGCTGAACGTTTTTGGAGCTAATGGGATTTCATGTTCCTTTCCATCAGGCATTCTAATTGTGGCATATGCAATTTTACTTTTCGGTCTCTGCGATGAATTGTCTTCGGACATGAAAACTCGTTATGATAGAATACCAAATAACTACTATAAAATCATATTGCAGAAATATCATGATTCTCGCAGCACATACTAAGCGCTTGCAAAAAATTGGGCTTTTTATTAAACACTATAGATATTATGACCTAAAGTAACACTCTGTCGGAGCAAAGGGTCTTCTCTTTTAATTGGACGCTGATAAATTTACAGGCCCTTTGAGTCGGTCTGCAGCTTGTTGGCAGACTCTGGGTCTTTGTCTGTGTAGTATTTCACCATACCCAGCTTGAGCACTTTGAGCGATAGCAGAGCGCATTTGATCCTTGCTGGGCCTAAGTTGAGAAGCCCGATATTCTCCAAGATGTCGTCTTTATTCAGATCCCTTACAGATGTCAGAGGTTTGCCCATTATCATCTCAGTCAGCATTGAAGCACTTGCTTGGCTGATCGCACAGCCTCTTCCCTCAAACTTGATGTCCTCTATCTTATCTCCATGAACCTTAAGGTGCATGTCGATCTCATCGCCGCATAGCGGGTTGCTGTCATGTATGCTCACATCTGCGTCAAGCAGTTTGCCTTTGTTGCGAGGGTTGCGGTAGTGATCCAATATTATCTCACGATAAATGTCGTCACTCAAATCTTGAATAGCCTCCTTGCTTCGTCAAGCGCGCCAACAAAGATATCGACTTCCTCTTTTGTATTGTAGATATAAAAACTTGCCCTCGATGTCGCCGAAACGTCAAGCCTCTCCATTAGGACTTGTGCGCAGTGATGACCGGATCTTATTGCAACGCCGTGATCATTCATGATTGTGGCTAGATCATGTGGATGAATGTCACCAATGTTGAACGATATGACACCTCCCCTGTCCTTTGTGTTGCGTGGACCATAGAGCGTTACGCCTCTGACTCTAGTTAGCTTGTCAAGTGCATACTTGGTCAGCTCTACTTCGTGCTCCCTGACCCTATCCATGCCAATGTTGTTTAGATAGTCAATTGCAGCAGAAAAACCAATGACATCGGCAATATTGGGAGTTCCACCCTCGAACTTGTAGGGAAGGTCGTTGTACCTTGTCTCATACTTGTGGACCTCCTTTATCATATCGCCTCCTCCTATAAAGGGTGGCATCTTTTCAAGGATTTCCTTCTTTACATACAGTATCCCAACACCTGTCGGTCCAAGCATCTTATGCGCTGAGAAAGCCATGAAATCGCAGTCCATCTTTTGAACATCTACAGGCATGTGCGGAACTGATTGCGCAGCGTCGACAAAAACAGGCATGCCTTTTTCATGCGACATTTTGATGATTTCATTTATTGGAACAATGGTGCCAAGAACGTTTGACATATGTGTCACTGATACTAGTTTCACCCGATCATTATTGCTGTCAAAGTAATTCCTATATTCATGCATCTTTAGGTAGCCGTTGTCGTCGGTTCCAACATATTCCAGCTTGGCACCTTTTTCAGAAGTCAGTATCTGCCATGGCACGATGTTGCTATGGTGCTCTATTTCAGAAATGACAATCCTATCATTTTTCTTGATGTTGGCCCTGCCCCACGAGTAGGCGACAAGGTTTATGGCTTCTGTGGCATTACGAGTAAAAATGATCTCTTCAGTCGATCTAGCATGGATGAACTCTGCCACCTTTTCTCTTGTCTTTTCGAACTCAAGTGTAGCCTCTTCTGCAAGCTGGTGCACTGCACGGTGAATGTTGGAATTGTAATTCATGTAGTAATCGCGGATGGCATTAATGACTGCAAGAGGTTTTTGAGTAGTGGCAGCATTGTCAAGGTATACTAGTGGCTTACCTCCGCTAACGGTACGCTTGAGGATCGGAAAGTCCTCTCTTATCTTTTCGACATTGAGTGCACCTTTTTGCATCATTTCCCTAGTCCAGCTTGATGTAAATTGCGTTGTCCTGTATTTTAACCTTGTAAGTTTTAATTGGCTCTTCAGCAGGCAGGTTCTGCGGCATACCGCTGTCAAGCTTGAATGCTGATAAGTGTAATGGACACGTCACGGTGTTTTCCTCCTCGTTCATAATTCCAGTAGACAAATCAGCGTAGGCGTGCGTGCATATTCTGTCGGTGGCATACACATTGCCTCCTATTTTGGCGACTAGAATTTTTTTGCTGCCCTGATCAAAATCTAGCATATCACCATTTTTGAGCGACTTTTCGTTGCATACCTTTACCCATTCTGCCTCTTCTGACATAACCAATTCAGCTACCTGTATTTGTAGTGCTTTTCAAAGAGGTCTTGCGTTTCGCGGTAGCGAGACTTCTCAACTTCCAGTATCTGCTCCATTGCCTCGTCTGTCCTCAGCATCAGCTGCTTTCCTTGCCACTTGCTCTCAATAAGATAGTTGATCCATGCTCTGATGGTTGGGCCCATCTTCCTCGATAACGGCTCAAGAAAGCCGGCCACAATTTCACGCTTGGCACCTTCCCTGTTGAGGCCTCTTGTAGTTAGATAGTAAATCTGGTTCTCATCCATCTGGGCTACAGAGGCCGAGTGGGTAGCTTTTACTTCATTAGTCTCTATTTCAAGGCCAGGTATTGCATCGGACTTGGCTCCTCTGTCAAGAAGGATTGCATGCCCTGCTAGGTATGACTCCGTGCCTCTCCCCTGCTTGTCTATCTTTATCATACCCTTAAACAATGATTTTGAATGGTCCTTGAGCACTGATTTGACAAGCACCCTTCCTCTAGTGTGAGGTGCTCGGTGGATGAGGTTAGACGTGACATCAAAGGATTGATTGCCTACGCCAAACACTATCTCGACGTCCTCCGAAGAAGCACCAGGCCCTATCATGACTCCGTCTGTCTTGTAGCGTGAAAGCAACGACCCAAACATGCCGAGATACCAGGACATCTTACCATCTCTTTCTATGAACGCCTTCCGGTTTGAAACGTTGATAGTATCATGACCCATTGCCTGTAGAGTCACTAATTCCAGATGTGCGTTTGGGTTGACATGGGTCTCGACTAATTCGAAGTATCCCTGCTGTACATCTTGCCTACCTGATGAGCCCGGTGCATACAACTCCTGCACAATGGTTGCTTTTGAGCCAGTGTCTGCCACAACGATGTTTCTCGATATCAGCGAAGTGCCATCCTCTGCAAGGGAAGTGATTATTCTTATCGGTTCTTCAAGCATGACGTTTCTTGGGATATAAATGAAAATGCCAGACTGAAAAGCTGACCCTTCAAGTGCGAGGAACTTGTCCTCCAGATAATTCGGTTGATTTGCAGCCATGTGTAACTTGAGGAGATCACCGTGATTAGCCAGCGCGTCCGTAATACTCGATAAGATGATGCCCTGCTTGGCGACATTATCGCGGATGAAAATCTTGTTTATTTCTTGACCTACTTGGAGAATTCCTGTTTCACGCTCGATCTCTTTTAACCTCTCAGAGAGGTCTTTGCTGAGCACAGCAGGCGTTGTCGTTTGCGTCGAAAAATGAATACTTTCTGGCTTTATCTTGTTGACATCCGAATACTTTGAGTAGAGCGGCGAGACTTCGGCAGGCAGTGACTGATACTGTAAGAACGCCTGCCTGCGTATAGAAGCAAGCCAGCTGGGCTCCTGAGCCGCTAATGAATCAATATGCCCGTTGCTAATTGAGGATAGAGTAGTAGTAGCAGTAGCCATTGTTGGATCACAAAAGGTGTAGGTTAGAGTTATGGGCGAGAGGGAAGGCTTAACCGACTGAGCCTTCCATTTC
>DAINBL010000146.1:0-3910 GCA_036732945.1 Nitrososphaera sp.
ATGGGATACTAGCCGTTGCTTCTATTGCACTAGGCGTCATTGGTTTTGCATTTGAAGGTCAGTTACACCATCTGTTGGGCGAATACCTTGCCGAATCTTTTGGTATTCCTGTCCAGGAAGGGAGCGAGGAAGCCTCGATCCAAATTGGGCCAGAAGGCGACAGGACCTGGCTTGGGCTAAATCTAACCGCTGCAATTGCATCTGTTGGTGCATTTGCAGTAGGGGGCGCCCTGGGTTATCTATTCTATATTGGACGCAAGCTAGATCCGCAGATCATTTCAAGGAGCGTCGTCACCAGGGCTATCTGGAAATTCCTCTATAACAGGTGGTATCTCAACACTGCCCTGTACTGGGGCGCAGTGATAGGGCCACTGGCAATCTACCGCTTCATCTGGAGATACTTTGAAAGTACGATCGTCGATGGCATCAACCCTGCATTCCAGCAGTCGATGACTTACATGTCGAGGGTAGTCAAGGCAGGTCAGAGCGGCATAACACAGACATACCTTTTCGTATTCGCAGTGGGCATCATGATAATTGTGATGCTCCTATTTTTGTAGCAGGTGTTTGTGATAAAAAATGGTTGACCTCCTCTCCTCTCCAATACTCGTAACGATAATTCTGGGCGCCGTAGGTCTTGCCATCCCTGTTATCGACGCAGGCAGGCGTGAAAAAGGCAGGGACAGAAATAAGCTTTACAGTGCAATTGCGTTTGGCGCACTGATTACGGCGATGGCCATTATCCTCTTTCGCGTCCTTACCGGTGAAGTGCTGCCAGCTGTAGCATTCTCGCAGGAAGTAATAGTAGACGACATGTTTGGCTCGTTTTTTGCCATTGCGCTCTTGATTGTGTCCATAATGGTCACTGCATCATCTTGGAATTATTATAAGGGCAGGTCAAACCCTGCTGCATACTATTCTCTGCTACTGCTCTCGAGCATAGGCATGGTGATCATTGCGTATTCGACCGACCTTGTAATGCTATTGGTCGCATGGGAGCTGATGTCGCTTCCAACCTATGCACTAGCGGGCTTTTCAAAGCGCGACCCGATTTCAAATGAGGCAGCAATTAAGTATTTCATGTTTGGTGCGCTGTCGTCTGCGATTATTGTGCTTGCCATAGGACTTGTCTACGGAATAACAGGTACGACTAACATCGGAGATTCCATAAAAGCGCTTGCTAACCTAGATCCTAGCCTCATTCCTATTGGCCTGCTTGCTGTGGCATTGTTCATTGCTGGCTTTGGCTTCAAGATGGGCCTGGTGCCGTTTCATATGTGGCTGCCAGATGCCTATGAAGGATCGCCCTCCACCATCGGCGCGCTGCTAGCAGCAGGCACCAAGAAGGCGGGCTTTGCCGCTGCGCTCCGCGTGATCGTACTTGGGATGTTTGCCCTCAACCTGGATTGGACGCTTACTCTAGCAGTAGTAGCTGTGTTTACTATGACACTTGGTAACCTTGGTGCGCTGGTGCAAAGAAGCGTGCCGAGGATACTTGCGTACTCTTCTATCGCACAGGCAGGCTATATTATGATAGGTATTGCACTTGCCCCCTACTCTGATCAGGCGCTTTCAGGCTCACTATTTCACATAATGAACCACGCGGTTATGAAGTCTGCTGGATTCATTGCAGTAGCAGCAGTAGCAACTGCTCTTGCAAGCTACAGCTTGGAAGGTTATCGAGGTCTTGGCAGGCGTATGCCGATTACAGCAATCGCGCTTTCAATATCTCTACTTGCACTTGCAGGCGTTCCACCGCTCAA
Source organism: Nitrososphaera sp. (assembly GCA_036732945.1). Lineage (GTDB taxonomy): Archaea > Thermoproteota > Nitrososphaeria > Nitrososphaerales > Nitrososphaeraceae > Nitrososphaera. The sequence goes on from DAINBL010000146.1 coordinate 1,764, forward strand.
CGGTTTCTGGAGCAAGCTAGTTCTCTTTGGGGCGGGCATTAACTCCGGCGCTGTAGTCGATTGGGGTCCGTGGCTTGCAATCGCTGGTGTGCTCAATAGCGCGCTCTCGCTTGGCTACTATGCCTGGATAATGAGAAAGATGTACATGGAGGATGCTCCAGATATGCGCAGAGTAAAGGAACCAAGGGCAATAGTTGCAGTGCTGGTGTTTGCTGTGGTCTTTATGGTGGGATTTGGAATATGGCATGCCCCATTGCTTGACTTTGCATCTAAAGCGGTCCCTAACCTGACATCAAGTATCACTCAAGCATCAACGGCAACAGGAGGAGTAGGAGTTGCGAATATCCCTCAAGCATCAACGGCAACAGGAGGAGTAGGAGGAGGGTGAGGCAACTGGCTCTGTTATCACATACCTCCAGCCGCACTCAGTATCATGGCCCCTTCTTTCTTTTCCTGTGGCCCAGGATATCTTAGGACTGCGGGCAGACCAAATCCATAACGGACAAGAATTAGGAAGCAGAGCACACATACAATACTGGGAGGCATTATTCACTTCAACTTTTATTAGTAATATGTGAAGGTAAGTGGCTACATGGTTGAAATAGAAAAGGTGGAAGAGCAGATAGGCGAAGTCCTAGGACTAGAAATGGCAGCTCAGAAAGCAGTAGAAGAGCTTTCTTCAAAAGGTCTGCTGGATAAACGAGGAATAAAGGGAAAACTACGGGGAATGAAAAGTGAAGCAGCAGGTCATCAGAAAAAGATTGAAAAATTAATGCAGACGATTTTAGAATCAGAAGGTCTAAACCAGGATAGCATAAGACAGCATGCCGAGGAAGCATCACAGAAGGCATCACAAATGATGGTAACCTACCTGGGAGAAGATCCTGACACACTAGATGCATTAGAGTTCTTATGCCTTGCAGAGGGGGGCGAAGTAACACATTACGAAGTACTAAGCGAAGTGGCTAAAGAATTAAAGGAAAAGAAGTTTGCAACAGAAGTCAGATCCATTTTAAAAGAAGAAAAAGAACACCTCAAGTTATGCACACAGCTTGCAAAGGAAAATAGTATCAGGAGTTAAAGCAAAGAGCTGTAGAAACCCCCCATCTCTTTTTCATACTCACTTTAGCAGATATGGAGGATTGTTATTCTGTTGTTTTTGTAGAATCTGTGCCTTTCCCTTGTTTGTTTTCCTTATGAGCCATTGCTTTTGAATCTTGCTCTATTGCATCAGCTGGTAGACCTGGATCTTCGCCGATCTGCGGTAATACTTCTTCATCCTTGTTTTTTTCTTCCTCGTCCTTGGGTTGAGTTTCTGAATTGCTCATGGTATTAACTGATCCGACAACCTAGTATATAATTAATATTTTAAAACCGGATTGAATCGATCATCGCAATGAAACAATGATTATTATGGTACTGTATCAAGAGTTTTTCTTATTTTTGCAATATTAAGTTATGATTCAGTATATGTCCCCTTTTTATCCCAGAAACGAAACCATCCTTTATTTTTTTCATAAGATGCTTCGACTTGCGATATTACACAAACGATGATATGCAAAGAAATCTAACAGTCTGAGTTTGATGACAAAGAAGACACAGTCCACTGGCTATATGATGAATTGAAGAAGCCAAATGCGGTTGAATCATCTGTTAAAGCATTTCAGTTGCTTGAATCTTTCTGTTTTTAGCCCTGCTGGTAGAGACTATAATGACAAACAACTATAAGCTAAAAAGCTCCAGTGTATTGCGATTACTGTCGCTTAGTCTTGAAAACTACTCAGTTAAAAGGAACACGTTGAGATCGACTTCAACGATACATCGGCCCTAATAGAACCAAATAACTTTGGGAAATCTAATGTAATCAGGGCACTGCTGTGGTATAAAGATATCATGAACGGGGATGTGGCTTTTAAGAACCTTATCCACAGTGGGATGCGCGGAAATCGATTAATCTTTTTAATCAAAATTCAGTTTGATGAGTGGGAAAGAGAGCGACTTTTAGATTAATTGAGCACTCTTCTTACAACATGATTGAAAGTTTGCGGAGATCATTTCAGAGGCATTGCCTAATTTACAGTTAAAATCAAGCTCTTTGACCTTTTTCACCTTTTTTCCAAATTTGGATCTGTCCGCCATACACTTCG
>DAINBL010000147.1:0-3819 GCA_036732945.1 Nitrososphaera sp.
GCAAAGAAGATTTGGAAAAGGCGCTCAAGCTTGGCATGGGGTTGAAAAAGGAGCTGTTCACTACAGTACAGGAATTTGGAGTCAAGACTATCGTTCGTAACCTGCAAGACTTGGCTGCAAAATATGGGCCGTTCTATGATCCTGATCCATACTTGGTCAACTATCCAGATTAGCAATTCTTTCGATAGTAGTCAATCTTAAGAACATTTAGTTACACGATAAAATTAGAGGTCATTGAATTTACTTGCGATATATATCTAAGACTTCCTATTATTCAGATGAAGGACTCAGATAACACACGGTGCAGCGAATAGATCATGAAGATTACAGACATGCAAGATGGCTAATCATTTAGATCCATGAGCCTAAATCGCTAGCCGTTGTTGCATCTTGAGGCCAATGGCAGGAGTATTCTGGTAGAGTATTGCATGAAATAATGCAATGCGCCAAATGGAGCATTAAGAAATCACTTTTGCAAATTTCTCCTTCCTTAACTTTTATGAGCAATAGGGATATACTTTTGTTATTACAGCAACAAGCCAGCGGATTCTATCCATACCGTATTATGATCTGATAGCCTGTATCTATCTCTTCGAGCACCAGTTTTTGTTTCTATGATCTTGCTTTCACAGTAGTAGCAAGTATCATTTCTACTGCTGTCTTTGCATCTTTTGCAACAGTTATTGAGACCCTGTTGCGTTCATCCAAAAACTTACCGCCATAAATATCTGCTACACCTCCACTTCCCGAAATCGCTACCATTGTCTTCTTAGTCATGTAGCCTACACCTAGCTCAATAAGCGTTCCTACACCGCCACCCACTGCGATTATCCCATCGGCTGAAGATGCAACGACAAAATCTCTTGCGTAACCTATGCCAGTGCATACTACAATGTCGCAATATTCATTTGCATACAAGAACTCCTCCTGCGGTATTATACCAACTGTAGTGCCGCCGTTGTCTTTTGCTCCCTTGCATGCAGATTCCATTACACCTCCAAGCCCTCCACAGATCAGCACTGCACCAGCATGTGCAATTTCCTTGCCCACTTCATATGCCATCTTGCTTGCAATGTTGGTACATCTGTCCTTGTTGTAGCCAATCACAGCAATCTGTAGCTTGCGCACAGGCCTGAGCAATCATCGTCTGAATTATAGTTTTCGTAGTTAGTCGTTTTACGGCACAGATAAGAAAAAAGGTTAAATCAAAAAGTGAAACAAGAGTGCCAAATCTACACTTGTATACTCGATATTCTGCTTGCTCTGATAATGATTGTGACAAATCGACTTTGCTGATTCCACTCTAAGTTGCTGGTGATGTCAAACTTCATTGATAAAACAATACAGCGCTTCAAAATATACCGTAAAAACCTGTTGAGGCCATCTTCGCAGAGGTTTAATTAACTTAGAAGTTATGCCTTAAGGACAAACAGACAAATCGAAGTTTTTTATTTTGCATTCTTTGCCAAGCAGAGGAGTAGGAAGACGAACTTAGAGGTTTTTGATATGACGAAGGCTCCAGATATTAAAAGTGTTCCTGCCATTTCCTGCTATTGCAATGCCTATAACAACCAAAACTTAAAACAGTAAGAGGAGAAATCATGATATGAAGTTCCGCGATAGGATTGATGCTGGCAATCTCCTTGCAGAAAGGCTGGCGGAGAATGGGTATACCCCTGCGATAGTACTTGGCATTCCGCGCGGAGGCGTCATGCTAGCGGATATTGTAGCCAAGAAGCTTGCCGCAGACTTTGACATTGTGATACCAAGAAAGCTAGGTGCGCCGGAAAATGAAGAGCTTGCGATAGGGGCAGTGATGGAGGACGGCACTTCATACATTAATAGTTATATCGTAAATGCGCTGCGAATATCACAGGACTATATTGAAGGCGAAAGGGTACGCCAGGCCGCAGAAATCAGGCGCAGATCTACAGCATATAGAAGGCCGGATCTTAATTATAAGATCGCAGGCAAAAACGTCATTCTAGTTGATGATGGCATTGCCACAGGTGCTACAGTCATTGCGTCTGCAAGGTGGGCAAGAAAGCATCATCCATCAAGTCTTACTATTGCGGTTCCCGTCGCCCCCTCTCAATCTGTAGAAGTGCTAGAACAGGAGTCCGACTCTGTTATTGTACTGCACATGCCCCACGATTTCGGATCAGTTGGACAGTTTTATGAAGAGTTTGGACCGGTCTCCGACAATCAGGTGACCCAGATCATGCGTTCAAGAGGACTGCTGCTGTAGAACTAATATATGGCGCGAATATTCTCAAAATTGAATGGAATTTCGCATCAAAGACCCTACACTTGCCAAAGAAGGCAAGAACCGTATCGACTGGGCAGAAGCTCACATGCCTGTACTGGTTGCACTGCGTCAGAAATACGAAAAGACTAAGCCTCTCAAAGGGATAAGGGTTGCAGGTTGTCTACATGTTACAAAGGAAACCGGAGTCCTTGTTAGGACTCTCAAGGCTGCGGGCGCCGAGCTGTCATGGTGTGGCTGCAATCCATTGAGCACACAGGATGATGTTGCTGCCTCCCTAGCTCAGGATGAAGGTATTTCGATATTTGCAAGCAGAGGCGTGACGCAGCAGGAATATTATGATGATATCCATTCTGCTATGATGATCGAACCAAACATCACCATTGATGATGGCGCAGATCTGACTGTTGAAATGCACAAGAAAAATTCTAACTCGATGAGAGGAGGCACTGAAGAAACGACGACCGGCGTCATCAGGTTGCGGGCTATGCAAAAGGCGGGCAAGCTAATGTATCCAATTATTGCTGTTAATGATGCTGAAACAAAGCACGACTTTGACAACATTTATGGAACTGGCCAGTCAGCCTTGGATGGTATAATACGCGCAACTAACGTTCTAATTGCCGGTAAGAATGTGGTTGTTGCTGGCTATGGCCACGTGGGCAAAGGCATTTCCCGGCGTGCGGCGGGCCTTGGTGCCAATGTCATTGTTACAGAGGTTGATCCAATAGCTGCACTCAAAGCCAAGATGGACGGCTATTCTGTGACCAAGATGGAAAAGGCAGCCGAAATAGGCGATATTTTCATCACTACAACAGGTTGCAAGGATGTTATTATTGACAAGGACATTGCCAAGATGAAAGACGGTGCAATATTGGCAAATGCGGGTCATTTTAATGTTGAAATTTCTATACCAGCGATTGAAAAACAGGCAGTACAGCAAAATAAGATCGGCGAAAACATAATGCAGTATAATCTAAAGAATGGCAGTAGGATATACCTGCTCGGAGAGGGTCGGCTCGTAAACCTGGCTGCAGCAGAAGGCCACCCCTCAGAGGTCATGGATATGAGCTTTGCCAACCAGTTCTTATCAGTAATCAAGCTAGCACAGCAAGGGGATACGATGAAGCCGTTAGTATACGATATCGACAGGAGCCAAGATCAGGAAATCGCACTTGCCAAGCTGCAGTCAATGAGCATCGAGATTGATTCGCTAACATCTCCACAAAAGGCATACCTTGAAGGTTTCAATGAAGGGACATAGTATTAATTATCGTCGTGCCAAGACCACAAAAAGGCGGATGGGTGGTCTAGCCTGGTCAGGATACCTGTCTCACACACAGGTGGTCGAGAGTTCAAATCTCTCCCCATCCACTTTTTCTCTATCAGAGAACTATGCAGACTATGTGCAACGATAGCATGTGACAGACCAGCATGAAATCATCAAAAATGATTTTCTGAACTTTACAAATTATCGATCATCAAACAATTAACATTCGTGTAACTAATAATGCGGATGATAGATAATTGGTTCTTCTCAATTCCTCCTAGAA